>JAUNCS010000057.1 GCA_030526485.1 Erysipelotrichaceae bacterium
CAAAACTTAAACAAAATAGATTAAGATACAGATTAATCTTGCCGAGTTTGAATAGTTCCGAAAGTGTTCAAAACCGCTAATATTAGCGGTTTTTTTGATTTCTATAGCTTCCGTGAAAACATTTTGAAAACATTTGACTGAATTTCTGTGTTTTCAGAGCCGAAAATAAGTCGATTTTGGACTATTTTTGCGCTCCGTGAAAACATTTTGACCCGTTTTTTGCCAAAAGGTACCTGGTGGCTTAGACGTTGGTATTTTGGACCCTGAAGCAAACCGTGGCTTAGAGGTTCACACCTCCAAGCCACCAGGAACATTTGCCTTATTTATCAGTAAAACAGCTCAATAATCACATGAAAATCATAGATACGAATACAAAAACTTGATTTCTGCATTCGAGAATCTATGTAGAAACATAAAAAAATAGCCATTTTTGATCTGAAATCAGATGAAAATGACTAAATTCTTACACATGAAGAATGGTTCCTAATCACAAGAATTTGCCTTATTTAAGCCATTTTCACGTTGTACTAATCTCATGTGAAAACATTTTTGAAAACAAAATTACGGTTTTACGATTGTTTTGTCCTTTGAACGCATTGCCAGGATCATTTCCAGTACCCAAACCATCATTTCCTCATCATCGGAATCAATAGATGTTCCATATAGATTAGCAAAGTGGACGAGTTCATCATGAAGACTTCTGAATACAAACGGATTTCCATAAACAACTATCTCCTTGCCAAGAATCGAGTTGATTATGTAATCCTGTTTTGTTAGTCCTGATAACAAAACACGACGTTTTAGAAGTTTGGCTTCCTCTTCGGACACACGGAAGGAAATAATCTTGTTTCTGAATCTTCCTTTCTGATCTACATTCTTCTTACTCATTGAAAGCACCTCCTCTGAAATCAGTAAGCTTATCAGCAATTGCCTTGTCCTTGGAAGGGAACATATGAGCATAACGATAGGTGATCTTTACGCTTTCATGGCCAACACGGTTGGCAATATCAACAGCAGAGAATCCCATCTCAATAAGCAGCGATACATGTGAGTGTCTAAGATCATGGATACGGATCCTTTTGACTCCGGTTTCCCTGCATCCTCTGTCCATTTCATGGTGCATGCCAGATTTAGTAACTGTAAAGATTCGGTTATTTGGTTTAAGCTCGTATTGCCTGGATAAATAGTCTTCCATTTCATCTGCCAGGAAATCTGGCATCTGGACAACACGGTTACTTTTGATGGTTTTAGGATCTGTTATTACATCCTCGCCTTTGATGCGCTGGTAGCTTTTGTTGATCCGAACGGTTTTCTTGTCAAAATCAAAGTCAGAAGGTGTTAACGCCAGCATTTCGCCAAGTCTTAATCCGCACCAGTAAAGTATTTCAAATGCCTGGAAGATTCCATCCTTTTTCATCATGGCTTTGGAGAAGGTCATGTATTCCTCCTTGGTCCAAAACTGCATTTCACCACTTGTTTCCTTTCCCATATTGCCGGCGATTCTGGCTGGGTTGGAGCTTAAACCATAATAGCGGACGGCATAATTGAAAATGGCACTGAGTTGATTATGCAGTGTTTTTAGATAAGTAGGAGAAAATTCTTTGTCTGTTTTGGTGGTTTGCTTCATCATCTCATTCTGCCAGCTGATTACATCGGTTGGCGTTATCTCGCAAAGCTTCTTGTCCTTGAAATAGGGCAGTATCTTCTTTTCAATGATTGCTACTTTCGTCTGAAGTGTATTTTCCTTCAATCTTTTTTCCATTGAATCCATATAGATTTCAACAAAGCTTCCAAAAGTCATTGATAGACTGTTATCCTTCTTTTCAGCAAATTCAACTTCATAACGCTTGGCTTCAACCTTGGACTTGAATCCTCTTTTGGTTGTGGTCCTAAGCTTGCCCGTCCAGTCCTTATAGCGAGTAACGACATACCAGGTTCCTCTTGCCTTATCCTTATATACCGGCATCTCTATCTCCATCCTTTCCAAAGAATCTTTCATAGAAATAAGGATAGATAACTCTTCCACGAACATACATGTAACCTTTCTGTGCAAGCTCTTCATTCAACTGCTGGATTAGCTTATATGCAGCAGACTTGGATAATCCAGTAAGTTCCATGATTTCTTTTGCATCTACGAATCTGTTTTTGTTTTTATCCATCTGGTTATCCTCCTTTCCTTTGTTATAGGCTTTTAATAAAAAAGAATCCCAACTGCAAAAGTGGGATTTGTACCTATGATTTTTGTCTATGTATATTCTTTAGACCGAGTGATATTTTGATCTTGTGATCGATGATGTGCATATGTCCTTTTGAAATATGGCAGATCTTCTTTAGCAGCCTGGACTTATCGATGACCTTGATCTGTTCGCAAAGAACCATGGATCGATGTTTGAGGCCAATGCCTTCCGGAAGAATGTAATGGGTGGGAAGATGGGCTTTTGATTCAATCTTGGAAGATAGACAGGCAACAATGGTTGTAGGACTATGCTTGTTGCCACAGTTGTTCTGGATAATAACGACCGGTCTAACAAAAGCCTGTTCAGATCCGGTTGCATCACTTAGATTAGCAAGAAAAACATCTCCTCGTTTTACTTTGATCATAAATATAACAGCTCCTTCATATGTAAAGCCAGGCTGTTGAACCTGGCTGATATATTAATCTAGTATTCATCTTGTTTTCTATTTATCCCTGATAACCCGAAAACGATAGGGAATCCTGCTAAAGTAGATGGTTGTCAGCCATCAGTCATGGGAGTTTCACCCACGCATCTTACGTGTGCGCTCATCGCTGAAAGTATCATTATCCTGTTTGCCGTCATGGCACAGTTAACAGCTGCTGATCATTCTGAAGTATCATCGCTCTTACCATATATTATTTATAGGCTGTATATGATAGTCATCGCGCATCATTGATCCAGCTCGGGCATACAGGTTTTGGTTTTAACAGTTGTTATCCTATTTTCAAAGATCATGGGGAATAAAGGAAATTCTTATCCCTTCACCCTAATAGGCCATGAAATGAATGATTATTGGACAACAAATTTAAAAAACGATCTTTTATTGATCGTCTTGTAAAGAATTTGCACCTGCTTCATATCCAATCTTGATTCCCTCTTTGAAACCAGCTTGATATGATTTCAGTATTTCATCACATAGTATTGAAATCATTTCTTCCATTATGGTATTTCCTCCTACTAATATTGTAGTTTCAAGAAGAGAATCAAATGTTTCATAATCGTGTCATAAAAATGTCACTTTTCACATGGTTATCCACAGGTAAGTGTGGATAAGTTACTGTTTCTTAAGCTTTTCTTTGAAACGCTGGATTTTCTTGTAGATGGTATCGGGCTTGATGTTCAACAGATCTGATATTTCTTCAACCTCATAACCATAATAACGAAGCAGGAATATCTGTTGCAGCTGCTTGTCTGTCTTCTTTAGCATCGTGAATAGTGTTTCACTTTCGACAATATCCAATAGGTCCATAAATGTATTAATCTCCTTCTTATCATATGCAGGAATGGCAATGAAGAATGCATCGGCAGTTATCTGTTCTTTTCGCTGCTGTCTTCTGGTTTTGTTTACAAATAAATCGTGATCATATTTTCTTAAAGAAGCTATTTTATCTTCCGGGTAATTCAACTCTCTCAATTGCTGATCCTCCTTATCTTTCCATTCATTGAATTCGTTTTCAAGTTCATAATTCTTCTTTCTCATAATCAATACCCCTTCACCTGAATAGGCCAGTTAAGTGGTCTAAATTGGACAAAGAAAAGGCATTTTTGCTTTCTTTTTAAAAGTTACAGAAGGTATAAAAAAACAGATCTACTGCAAGAACAGTGATCTGCTATGAGTCTTACATTAGATGTAAATATCCTTTCTTAACTTTCGGAAGGGTTGGAGGAGCTCTGACTAATATTTTCACAACGTATTATTTTACTCTTATATTATTACTATTGAATAAAAAATTACTTTCAGAGTATTTTTGGTATTTTATATAACTATAAAATCGGTTATAATAGGACTAGATTATATAGAATGGAGCTCATTATGAAAGTTCGTTACAACAATTTATTCAAATTGCTCATTGATAAGAAGATGAAGAAGACAGATTTAGCAAGAGAAGCAGGACTAACACCTGCAACATTAGCCAGATTGTCAAAAGATGAAATAGTATCAATGGATACAATAATTAAGATTTGTGAATGTTTGGATTGCCGAATTGAAGATGTGATTGAATTGGTTCCGGAAGAAGCGGAATAGAGGATTACTAAATCATGGCTTGGATTATATCTAATAAACCAGACTCTTATGATATAGATTATGATTTCTATGAATATGGCAAAGTAGACTGGTATCAAAATAAGATGATGTCAAATATCCAAACAGGAGATACTGTGTATGTTTACAGAAGTACTCCCATAATGGAAATACGTTGGGAATGCATCGTTGGAGATGTAGGGTATTTTTTTGATAACGAAAATCAAAGAGTATATTCTAATAACACTGGTAAAAATGAGGGTCCATTTATTGAATTAATTGCAAAAAATAATTTGTTCTGCGGAACATTGTTATCTTATTCGCAGTTAAAGACACATGGCTTAAAATCAAGACTAATGGGGCCCCAAAAAGTTGATGGGGAACTGCTTAGGTATATACAGGATACAATAGGCAAATATATTCAAAACAACTGTAGCATAGAAAATGTTAGCGTTTTAAAAGAAAACGACATTATAAAGAATGCGGAGAAGTATTCACAATTAAATGTAAATAAGTGCTATAACACAAATTCTTCAATATATAAACGTAATCCATATATATATCAGAGTATGCAAAAATACGAGCAAGAGGAATATGTCAATTATGTGGCAATGAAGCTCCTTTTAGAGATAAGCAGAACAAGCCTTATCTTGAATCGCATCATATTATATGGCTTTCAAAAGGTGGATATGATTCTATAGAAAATATAGTTGCTTTGTGCCCAAACTGTCATAAGAAAATGCATATAGTTAATAATCAAAAAGATATCAACAATCTATTGATGAAAGCTAGAGAAAAACTTTAAAAGGGAGGATTGTACAAATGGGGAAAGAAATATTCGATAATATTCCAAGCAAGGTTTCTGATTTGCTTACGGATGTAAAAAATGGAAGAATTGGATTACCTGATTTGCAAAGGCCTTTTGTCTGGAAAGATAATAAAGTTAGAGAATTGCTTGATTCTATGATTAAAGGATATCCAATAGGATACATAATGTTGTGGTCATCTCCGCTAGAATATGAAAGTGTTGGTCATATTGGAAAAAATGAAAAAACTTATAAGCAACCTGATGACTTGGTAATTGACGGTCAGCAGAGGCTTACTGCTTTGTTAGCTTCAATGTATGGTGTAAAAATAAAAGATAAAGATTATAACGAAAGAAATATTAACATTAGCTATAATCCATTAACACGAGAATTTGCAGTATGGACACCAGCTTATGAGAAAAATGCAGAGTGGATTAGCAGAATTTGTGATGTATTTAAAGCTGATGAAGAACATAACGTTTCAAAATTTAGGAAAAATTACATCAAGGAAGTTAATGAAACTAGAATAAAGTCAGGTCAATGTGAATTATCTGATGATGATGAAGAATTAGTAGAAAACAACATCAACGATCTTTTAAATCTTAGTTTTTATTCCTTACCAACATTGAAGATTAGTTCTAAGGCTTCCGAAGAAGAGGTTGCAGATATTTTTGTAAGAGTGAATTCAGGTGGCCAGAAATTAAATGAGAAAGATTTTATTGAGACTCTTCTGGCTGTGTTTGATAATGATGTACATAAAAAAATTGACGAATTCTGCGCACAATCCAGAATACCGAAGGATGGAACCGCTTATAACCACATTTTAACAGTTGATTCAGTTCATTTAATTAGAATGGCTGTTGGATACGGTTTTAGAAGAGCAAGGCTGCGCTATGCATATATGCTTTTAAGAGGTAAGGATCTGAAGACAGGAGAATATAGCGAAGAAATAAGAAACCAAAATCTTGGCATCTTCAAAAAAAGTCTTGAAGTAGTTACAAATTTAAATAATTGGCACGCATTCATGAACTTATTTTCTGGAGCAGGTTATTTGAGTGGTACACTTGTCGCTTCAACAAATGCTGTGGTTTTCTGCTATGTGTTGTATCTAATAGGCAGATTTGACTATAATGTTTCTTCTGTAGCACTTCAAAAGATAATAAAAAAGTGGATATTTATGTCCACAATAACATATTTCTATACAGGTTCAACAGAAACTGAGGTGGAAAAACAATTTGCTGATTTGAGGAATATTGGCGGATCGGATGAGTTTGTAAAGTATTTGGATAATGTCATAAACACTCGTTTCACTGATGATTATTTTATGTTGACATTGCCTAATGAATTAAATAGTTCTTCGCCTATTTCCCCTGCTTGGTATGGATATATTGCATCACTGAATGTTTTAAATACGCCTATGCTTTTTAGCACGACACCACTAGCCAAACATTTTGTTGTTGGATCAAGCGGAGATAAGAACTCGATTGATAAACATCATATTTTTCCGAAGAACTATCTGACAAAAATTGGTTATACAGAAGATAGAGACAGGAATCAGATTGCAAACTTTACGTATCTAGATTATGCAACAAATATAGATATTTCAGATAACCCTCCGATTGACTATGTCTCTAGATATCGTGAAAAGTTAGGTGAAGATGGCTATGCACTAGCTTGCAAGCAGAATGCACTTCCAATGGAATTTGAAAAAATGGAATACCAAGAATTTTTACGTGAGAGAAGGGTGCTTATGGCGGATATTGTCAGACAAGCATTTAATGAATTGTGCAAATAAGAATCCTTAATGTAAATAATTTGAAACAAAAGGAGTGATAAAGATGAGTGGTTCTTTAGGATATGAAAGTGAAAAAACCTTGGAATCGAATTTGATAAAGCAATTGGTTGGTGATGGCTACGAATATGTAGAAATAAGCAATGTGGATGATTTGCATGCAAATTTTAGAAAACAAGTAAATAAACATAATTCATCAAGATTAAATGGTCATGAATTATCAGATAAGGAGTTTGAAAGACTGCTAGTAAAGATACAGGGAAAAGGCGTATACGGTAGCTCTAAGACCTTACGGAGCCTACAGGACATTGTCATGGATGATGGGACCGTGCAGTATATTGAATTGTTTAATACCAAAAATAACGAGTGGTGCAAAAATGAATTCCAGGTAACCCATCAGGTTACAATGATTGGGAAATATGAGAATAGATATGATGTCAGTCTTCTTATCAATGGATTGCCTTTAGTTCAAATCGAATTAAAACGAAGAGGTGTTGATTTTAAAGAAGCCTTCAATCAAGTTATCAGGTACAAAAAACATTCCTTAAACGATTTGTATAGATTTGTACAGATCTTTATTATCAGCAACGGAATAGACACAAAGTATTTTGCGAACAGTGATAAGGAAATGGATTTTCAGTATACATTTTACTGGACTGATAAAAACAACAATCGTATAGATAATCTTTACGATTTTGCATTGGACTTTCTTCCTAAATGCCATATATCCAAGATGATTTCTAGATATATGGTTGTAGATGATACACAAAAGAATCTAATG
>JAUNCS010000013.1 GCA_030526485.1 Erysipelotrichaceae bacterium
AATTAATCATCTTTCTTAGAAATATGGGTTATATTTTAGTTCATCACCAATACAGGTAGGTTCTTCATGTCCTGGATAAACCAGTAAGTCTTCATTCATTTCCTTAAAGATTCGAAGTGATTCTCTTAAAGCGCTCATGCAGCCACCCTTTAAATCGGTTCTTCCAACTGAGCCTCTAAACAATGTATCACCAGTAAAGATTGCTTCATCAAATAAATAGCAGACAGAACCTCTGGTATGACCAGGCGTAAAGATTACTTCAAAGCTGAATGAGCCCAAGTTCATCTTGCCCTCTTTTAAATCAGTGATTGGTGAAGAAATGGTTGGCACATTATCAAGGCCAAAGCTTTCACCCTGGGTATTATCCTTAGTCAGTTCATCATCCAGCATGTTCATATAAATAGGCATCTGATGCTTCTTATATAAACCATCACAAGCCTTGATGTGATCGAAATGACCATGAGTTAATAGAACTGCTAAAAGCTTTTTACCCTCAAGAATAGTATCCAGCTTTTCCGCCTTGCAGGCTGGATCAATCAGGATAAGTTCATCATTATTTTCTAAAACATAGGTATTAGTGGCAAAGGCGCCACATACTAAACTTCTAATTTCCATGAGTACTCCTTAAAAAGGCTTATAAAACATTAAACTGCCTAGCAGTATTAAGACATAGTAAATAAATGAAAGTACAACACTGGTACTTAAACGGTTATTGGAACTGTAGGCTATTGTTGAAATAAAGAAACATAGTTCCAGTAAAGCTACCAGATAGAACTTGGCTTCCACAAAGAATAAAACTGTAAAACAGATATAGTAGAAGACCAGGAACACAATAGTTACCGCATCAATTCTAATCTTTAATGTATTAGTTAATAAGAAAGTAAAGATCAGCAAACCAAAGAAAATTAAGGCTATTAAATATACACGACTGGTAAATAAGTAATATAGTGTATTGTTCTTGCCCTTAACAAGTAGCCAGATAATTGCCGGACTTAAAAGTAATAAAGAATACAATAAGCCCGTAATTGAGAAATAAATCTTCTTGGCACTCGACAGCATCTTCAATATTGTTGAAAGAATTCCAATTAAAAGTAATAAAAGAATCAGACCAATAAGAAACTTCCAAAGATAATCTTTCAATAGATTTAAAGGAAGCTTACCACGCTTATATTCAGCCAGGGCATATAGACCCAAACCAAGAAGTAAAGGCCAGAATTCCAGTAAGGAATTAATTAAGCCCTTCTTTAAAGAAAAGTTCTTGATCGCATCAATCAGTGCCATGACCAGGAATAAGAAGATAGCACGATAAATCTCATGGTAATAGCCAAGAGGATCGTGTACTACTCCTTTAAAAAGGTTATATAAGGATACACCGATTGTTAAGATGAAATATAAGACACAGTAAAGAAAGATATTCTTACGATTGAATAGTCTCATAATAAATAAAATAAGCGATTAGCTCGCTTATTTCTTCTCCTTATGAACAGTCTTTTTATTACATCTAGGGCAATACTTTTTGATTTCCATTTTATCTGGATGTTTTTTCTTATTTCTAGTGCCGATGTAATTTTCTTCACCACACTCTGAACATTTAAATGTTAAGAATTCTCTAGGCATTTTCTATTACCTCCCATTTACGCCCTATAATGATAACACAACAATATCAATTAAAACAAGGCTTCATTTGTAGCAATTTTTAAGTGCTCATAAGCCTTAGCTGTAACCATTCTGCCTCTGGCAGTACGATTGATAAAACCAATCTGCAATAGATATGGTTCATAAACATCTTCAATAGTAACTGACTCTTCACCAATCGCTGAAGCAATAGCTTCAAGACCTACCGGGCCACCATGATATCTTTCAATAATACCTTTTAGGTATCGGATATCAACATCATCCAAGCCAATTGGATCAATCTTTAATCTATCCAGGGATGCTGAAGCGATGTTGTAGTCAATTACACCATCATTTAAGACTTCCGCAAAGTCTCTGATTCTTCTAAACAGTCTGTTGGCAATACGTGGAGTGCCCCTGCTTCTTAAAGCCACCTCACTTACTGCTTCCTTATCGATTTCACTGCCAAAGACCTTGGCTGTACGCGATACTATCTGGCTTAACTCCTTCTGATTGTAGTATTCAAGTTTGGAAATAATACCAAATCTGTCTCTTAGAGGACTTGAAATAGAGCCCATACGTGTGGTTGCACCAACTAAAGTGAACGGTGGCAGATCAATACGAATAGATCTTGCTCCCTGTTCCTTACCTACCACAATATCAATAGCGAAGTCTTCCATGGCTGGATATAAAACTTCTTCAACTGTCTTAGGCAGACGATGAATTTCATCAATAAAGAGGATATCACCCGCTTCTAAGCTTGAAAGTATGGCAGCTAAGTCACCACTTCTTTCAATACTTGGACCACTGGTAATCTTAATATTAGTGCCCATTTCATTGGCCAGAATAAAAGCTAAAGTAGTCTTGCCCAGGCCTGGTGGGCCATAGAAAAGGCAATGATCAAGTGCTTCATTACGGCTTTTGGCAGCCTTGATGAAAACCTCAAGATTTTCCTTGAGGGCACTTTGACCAATATATTCTCTTAGACTCTGGGGTCTAAGACTAAGTTCTACATCTTCTTCATTATCCAGTTTCTCACTGGTAAGAATTCCCTTATCATTCATCATAGTTTCTTCATTAACATCTTAAGAGCGGCCTTGATATATTCATCAGTAGACATCTCTTCTTTAGATAAAGCTCTAATTACCGGCTTTATCTCACTAGGCTTATATCCTAAAGACTTTAAGGCCTCAGCTACATCCTTCATCTTGGCATCATCAACCTTTTCCTCAGTACTTGAAACAAGTTTGCCCTTTAAATCCAGAATAATCTGGCTGGCTGTTTTAGCCCCAACATTAGGCATTGACTTCATAAAGGCTACATCCGAATTTTCAATAGCCTCAATAATAGTTTCAATCTTGGCTCTGGCCAAGATATTAGACGCAATCTTTGGTCCTAATCCCTTTACAGAAATAAGCTTTACGAACAAATCATATTCATCAAGCGACAAAAATCCAAATAGTGTCTGCTCATCTTCTCTTATATTCTCATAAGTATAAATAATGATTTCCTGGCCAATCTTTAAACACTCTGGGTGATAAAAATTAATACGATAGCCAACATTATTCACATCCAATAAGACATAGTCCATTCCAAAATAATGGACAATCCCTCTTAAAAATCCAATCATACCTTACATTATACATCAAAAATAAAAGCCGTTATAAAACGGCCTAGATACTAAAACTAACTAACGCAACAATCAATCCAAGTAATGCTCCAGCTACTACCTGTAAAGGAGTATGACCAAGAAGTTCCTTTAGCTCCTTATCAGTAATCTTGATATGAGTTAAGTCTTCAAAGTACTTTCTTAAATCATTAATAGCCTTGGCCTGTTTGCCTGATTCCAGTCTTACTGACATTGCATCATGCATGACGATAATAGCCAGTACTGCTGCAATTGTAAATTCAAAGGAATTTAAACCATAAACCATAGCCGCTGCAGTCGCACAAGAGGTAACAGTCGCACTATGGCAGCTTGGCATACCCCCATCACCAGTTAAACGTGAAGGATCAAACTTGCCATTAAGCAGATAATAGATAATAGTCTTGGTTACCTGTGCAATTGCCCAAGCAGCAATTACTGTAATCAGAATTCTGTTTTGAAATATTTCCATGTCCCTAATTATACCTTAATCCATGTAAAAGTTGATAAGCATGGTGTTAAAACCCTCATATGAAACAGAAATACTGTTGTCATTTTCATCTTCGCCATAGAAGTAATCATCACCACGATAATAGTCACAAGTAAAACCAGCTTCCATTACTCTTTGTACATATTCAAGATAATCGCTGTAGCTTGTATTACTTACATAGATGCTAAACGAATCCTCATATTCATATTCCAGCCTGCCGGTATTTGAAACAGGTTTTGGAACAAGTTCACCCATTTCGTTATTAGGCCATAAGAATTCTTTATCACCAATTGGCGCATCCAGATAAATCATGAATTCATGTTCATCATAAAAAGAAAGTTCCAGCTTATAGCCCTCATCATTGTAAGCTGTATAACTGTAAGAATCCTTTTTGGCATCGATTGTAAAACCACTGGCAATACATTCGTTGATATAGTTTTCAAAGAAATCTTCTTTTATCTTATAAACTTCTCCATAGAAGTAGTCACTGCTGTTATTAAATACTTCACCATACTTGCAGTCAGGTTCAGGCAAAAATACAGCTAAACCATTACTTGGCCAATCCAGTTTTTCATAATGTTTAATACTCATTTCTATACCAAAAGGAATAAATAAAACCCAGACCGAAATGATTAATGTCTTTATAAAGCCTTCATAAGGTGTTCTAAGTACATTTCTATTCATTAAGAAAGCGACTACCAGAACAATAAGCTGAATGACCGCTATGCAAAGAGCTATTGGCTTGCCTACATCTGCAGCCACAAACATAAAACAGGTACACGCAATAAACAATAGAACAATATTCAAAAGATTTAATCTCTTTTTCTTATTCTGATCACTGCCACACTTTGGACAATAGCGAACACCATCTTCCATTTCATTTCCACATTTAACACAATACATAAGTTTTTCCCTCTAATACATTTTATAACTAAAACAGGCATTCACTTGCGTGAATGCCTATCTGTTAATATTCGTCATCACCATCAATGAATTCAAAGCTGTAGTCTTTGATAAAGACTCTATCGCCATCCTTACAGCCCTTTTCTCTTAAGGCTTCATCAACCTTCATCTTACTTAAAGTACGAGAGAAACGCAGAGCCTGGTCTTCATTCTTAAGATTGATTCTAGCGAACAATCTTTCAATCTTTTCAGATTCAATTCTGAAGATACCATTACCTTCATTAACGATTTCAAATTCCTTTTCAGGAGTGAAAGTATATACAACCTTTTCTTCCAACTTATTCTGATCATAAAGTGGGAAGGCAGGTGTATCTTTCAATAATTCCTTAACCTTGTATAATACTGGTTCTAAACCCTCATTAATAATAGTGATTGTTTCAAACACCTCAACATCAGGATAAGCTTCCTTAAATCTCTTAAGATTATCAGCAGCCATATCACCATCCATCTTGTTAGCTAAAACAATCTGTGGGCGTAAATCCAGATTACCTGGATATTCCTTTAACTCATTATTAATAGTTACATAGTCCTCAAGCGGATCACGATATTCACCAGACATATCAATGACATGTAAGATAATACGACATCTTTCGATATGTTTTAAGAATTCATGACCTAAACCCTTACCCTGAGAAGCACCCTTGATAAGTCCTGGTAAATCCGCCATAACAAATGATGAATCACCAACCTTAACCATACCAAGCTGTGGTACCAGTGTAGTGAATGGGTAATCAGCAATTTCTGGCTTAGCCTTAGATACTACTGATAATAATGTTGATTTACCAACACTAGGGAAACCTACTAAACCAACATCGGCTAATAGCTTAAGTTCTACTTCTACTTCCTTTTCCTCACCAGATTCGCCTAACTGTGCCTTTTCAGGAACTGAGTTACGGCTGGTAGCAAAGTGTCTGTTACCCTTACCACCGCGGCCACCCTTACAGATTACAGCCTCAGCATCCAGTTCATTTAAGTCAGCAATAATTGAACCATCCTTTAAGTCCTTAACAATAGTACCAAGTGGAACCTTAACGATGACATCATCACTAGATTCACCATACATATTATTAGACTTACCATCACAGCCATTTGCTGCCTTAATCATCTTGGAAAATCTTAAATCCAACAGTGTTGACTTATTGGTATCAACCTTGAAAACGATAGAACCACCATCACCACCATCACCTCCCATTGGACCACCAAAGGGATTATATTTTTCTCTTCTAAAAGCTACCAAGCCATTACCGCCATTACCAGCCTTTAGTTTAATTGTTACCTTATCTATAAATTGCATAATTTCCTCCGAAAGAAAAAGGCCCTAAAAAAGGCCTTTTGATCTTATGCTTGTGGATAGCAAGAAACTTTCTTCTTATCCTTACCTAGACGTTCGTATTTAACGATACCATCAACAGTACAGAATAAAGTGTCGTCGCCACCTTTTCTAACATTTTCTCCTGGGTGAATCTTTGTACCTCTTTGACGGTAAATGATTGAACCAGCAGTAGCAAATTGACCATCGGCAACCTTCGCACCTAATCTCTTAGAATGAGAATCACGTCCGTTCTTAGTTGAACTAACACCCTTCTTAGAAGCGAAGTATTGGATATTTAATACATACTTCATGTGTTTTATTTCCTTTCTACTTTGATAAACTCACCATAAGACTCTTCAATAGTCTTAAGCTGAATAAGGATAAGCTTGAAATAGTGATTTACTTCTTCGAGCTTACTTTCGTTAATAATCTCAATGTGGTTATTTAACTCCTTAATTGTTACGCCCTCAATTTCATCTAAAGCATTCATTAAACCAAAGATGATACTAGAGACGCTTGCACATATCAGGTCCTTGCCAAAATCTGCAAAGTCAGCATGGCCTCTTAAATCCAGATATGTGTAGTACTGATCTTCATCAACACTATACTTAACTTTAATCATTAAGCGATCTTAAGAACAGTTAACTTAGTGTATGGCTGACGATGACCCTGTTTACGACGAGTTGAGCCTTTTTTAGCTTTGTATTTGAAGATAACAATCTTCTTTTCCTTGCCCTGTTTTTCAACCTTGCAAGTAACTTTAGCTCCTTCAACGTAAGGTGTACCAAGTTTTAAACCATCGTTACTAACAGCTACAACTTTATCAAAAGTATATTCTTCTCCTTCGTTTACGTCTAACTTTTCAACGTAAATTACAGAACCTTCTTCAACTTTTAATTGTTTGCCGCCTGTTTCAATAATTGCGTACATAATGTGCTCCTTTCTTTGTATAGACTCGCCATTAAGGTGCTATGCTTAAAACCTTCTCTGTGCGGTTGAAACCCATATAGGGAGACAACGGGGACATTATACTATAAATTATTCCTATATACAATAAGTTTTATTCAAAATCAAGCACTAATTGTACAGCCTTTATTACTAACTACAACAATTATAAACCCCAAATAAAAATCCACAAATAAATGTGGACCTTTTTCTAAATATTAAGCTTTTGTTTAACGATATTTATCGTATCGTCATCCAGTTTAAGAATGGAAGTAATCTCTTCAAAAGACATGCCACTGCCCATTAAAGAATTGATGTTGTCGATTAGAGTTGTTAACTTCCCCTCTTGTAAACCTTGAACGAGACCTTGTTCCATTCCCTCACGATAACCGTTCTGATAGAAACCTTCTGCATAACTTGGCATATCCAGTACCTCCTGTTCATTCAACATTATATCGTATCTCTCATTGAGGATTTTAGTCTTGTTCTTACTGTTTGTTTCTTCATCCAGGAAGATAAGTCTAAACATCTCAATAATATCCTGGTGTTTATCTTTTTTATCTGTTTTGCTGCCAACATATATCATCACAATATGCAGATAGTCATATTCCTCTAAGTTTTCATTAAAATCTCCTGTAAAACCATCTTCCATAAAATGAATATACTTAACAGAGTCTCTTTTATATACGGGCGGAGTTGGACAAATCCAAATGGTATAAACCTTTTTAAATTTTCTGTATTCACCAGTTTCCGTTATTTCACCAGCCTGTTTCGAGAATAGTCTCGTCAGATAATAAACAGCCCTGCTCAATAATGGATAGCCTGGATAAGGATTAACCTTTTCCTCTACATTAATAATCATTCCTATCTCATCATCGGAGCCAGGAAGTCTCGATGTGAACACAATATCATAAAGAATCGGTGCACCATCCAGTCTAATATCTTCATTCTGCATTCCTTTTATCAGACGGCTTTCACTTCCATCTTCAATCAAATTAACAATTTCGCTGATCGACAAATCTGTATACTCGGGTATTACTGCCTTCATTACATTGGCAAGTATTCTTTTGTTAGATAAAATCCTTCGACTCTTTTCATCATATAAAGCAGCATTTTTACTATTCATAGTTTTTTCTCCTTTATATCTTTATTGTGAAAACGGATAGAAAAATCTTCACTTTTAGAAGAAAAAGATATCAATTATTCCTTTAGAGAATATATGCCTATCAATTTGTTTAGATATTTCTTGATACAGAACCAAACTATATCTCTTATACAGAGTTTCATCTTTAGAATCAGATGTTTATCCAGATAGATGCTATTATGGAATAGAACTTATTGAAAAAGTATTAGGAGAGTTTTATGAAGTATTTTATTTCGGATTTACATTTTTTTCACGGCAATATCCTGAATATGGATAAAAGAAACTTTTCTAATATTACCGAGATGCAGGAACACATCATTGCCAAGTGGAACAGCAAGGTAAAAGAAGATGATGAAGTATATATCTTAGGTGACCTATCCTGGGAAAAAGGCATCAATACCTATAATCTATTAACAAAGCTTCATGGAAAACTGATTCTGGTAGAAGGAAACCATGACGCCTGGTATCTTGATGATCCAAACTTTGATGATTATATTTTTGAAGATGTCAGAAACTATATGGAAATTAATATGAAAGACAAATTCCTGGTTCTTTCACACTATCCAATGTTCTTTTATAACCATCAGTTCCATAAGAACGACAGCAAGTATATGACCTATATGTTATATGGACATGTTCACAACACCTATGATGAATATATGATTAACAGTTTTATCAACAAGGCCTCTACCCTGGAAAGACTTACAGCCGGTGATGAAAGAGAATACACACCATTTCAGATGATTAACTGTTTCTGTGCCTTTAGTGATTACACCCCACTTACTATTGATGAATGGATAGCTATCGATAAAGAAAGAAGAGAAATGATTAATCAGTATGAAAAGGAACAAGGTGGTTCCTTAAGCTATGAACAATGGATGGAATTAAACGATATCATCATTTCTAAATTCACAAATCTATAAACAATCAAGTTGCAGGTAATACTGCAGCTTTTTAGTAAATGTAAATTGCCAGTTTACCCTTTGTATCTTTATAAAAACTAAACTATAGCTGTAAGGAGGTACAAAAGATGTACGGAGCAATTTTAGGAGATATTGTAGGAAGCAGATTTGAATTTGATAGAGGTGGTAAAACAAAAGATTTTGAATTTATCACTGAAGAATGCACAATTACCGATGACACAGTAATGACAATCGCAGTAGCTGAAGCCCTGATGAAAGTGGCCGACGAAGATGATGAAACTATTAAAAAAGAATTAATTAACTCAATGAAGAAATGGGGACATAAGTACCCTTATGCCGGATACGGATATCGATTCTGTCACTGGCTATTCTCAAACGATTCACACCCATATAATTCATATGGCAATGGTTCAGCCATGAGAGTTTCTTCAGCAGGCTGGCTATATGATTCCCTGGAAAGAACCAGACACGTTGCCAGATTAACAGCGGAAGTTACTCATAATCATCCAGAAGGAATTAAAGGTGCTGATTGTACAGCAGCAGTTATCTATCTGGGCAGAACAGGACACAGTAAAGAAGAAATCAAAGACTTTGTAATCAAAGAATACGGTTATGATTTCTCATTAACGCTGGACGAAATGAGAGAAAGACATGCCCATGTAGAAACCTGTATGGATTCTTTACCTAAGGCCTTAAGATCTTTCTTTGACGGTGAAAGTGTTGAAGATGCGATTAGAAATGCTGTTTCACTGGGTGGGGATACCGATACCCTGGCAGCTATCGCCGGAGCTATGGCCGAAGGATATTATAGAAATGCTTATCGCGCAAATTGGCACACAAAGTTTACAGGTAATGAAATTATGACAGTTTGCTTAGAATTTCCATACTTTGTAAGACAAAGAGGCATTGAAATTTAAAAGAAAATACCTTCTTTGTGAAGTATATTGCACATAAGATTTGTTATGATTTGGTAAATTAAATGAGAGGTTTCTTATGATCAAACAATCAAAACCCATACCAGTAAAAATTCTAAAAGAAGAACTGGAAAAAGCCTGTGCCAAGGCTGGCCTTCCTAAACCAAATTATGGAAACAGAAAAGGACAGCTAGTATATATTCCTTCAAATAAGCACAGGGGAAATTAAGATGCAGGAAAAATCTAAAGGTGTACCAACTTATCTTTTAATGGAATTGATAGATAAGGAGCTGGAAAGACGAGGCTTACCTAAAATGAATTTTGTAAAAGGAAAAGGACAACTGGTATATATTCCTTCAAACAAGAAGAACAATAACAAACATAAATAAGGAGATAATGCATGATCACATATGAAGAAGCATTAAAAATAGCTAAAGATAATACAGACAATATTGATAGATGCACAGAATATGATATTGCCTACTCATTTGTATCTGATGAAGATATGCATAAGATTGGTGGCAGTTCACCAATCATTATCCTAAAAGAAACAGGTGAAATCCTTTATCCATCTTATTTCTATAATGAATATAAAGCAGAAGAAATAAGAACATTTGATATTGATGAATAAGAAATCCAAGGGTATACCAGTTTCTCTTTTAACGGAAAAGATAGAAAAAGGAATTTGAAAAACGCGGTCTTCCTAAAATGGAATATGGAAATAGAAAAGGTCAAATGGCTTATATTCCATCAAAAAATAAGAAAGAAGAAGATAAACAATAAAAGCTCCGCACGGAGCTTTTATTACTTATAAGTTAATCTCTTGTAGTTGATTAGTTCGCTTAGATATTTCTTGGCATAGAACTTAGCCATATTTAAGTTCTGTTCTGAATAGTTGCCACATTCCTCAGGCTTGGCACCTGGTATTTCACCTTCAAAGTCAATGATGAACTTTAAAGTATCAGTTACTAAATTAAAGACATCTTCTGAACTTAATTCATTAAAAAGAATTAAATAGAAACCGGTACGGCAGCCCATAGGACCGAAGTAGACAATCTCATCTTTTCTGTCACAGTTTCTAAGATAAGTTGCACCTAAATGTTCAATTGTATGAATAGCTGGTGTATCCATAACCGGTTCAATATTTGGAGCAGTGAAACGTAAATCAAAAGTTGTAACTGCAAGATTATCTTTCTTATCAATTCTTGAAACATATAAACCTGGTAAGAGATTTGTATGATCAACTGTAAAACTAGCTATCTTTTTCATATATGGAAACTTATTTCTCCTGATTCTAAATTATCAATAATTCCTTCATATTCTACTTTTAAGCTGAAGTCTTTTTCAATACCCAATACTTTAATCTTCTTCTTTTCATTTCTGATAAGCGCATATACTTCCCTGTCTTTCAGATAATCATATTGAACAATCTCTTTATAGAAATCATAATTTTCTCTTACTTTCTTTAGATTATCTTCTAAAGTTGCGTATAGCATTATCTTAAAAAGATTTAAATCAACATCCTGTTTATACTCTAATGCGATCGAGGTAGGAAGACGCAGGTAGTCTCCTTCAAACTCCTTCTGATTGACATTGATACCCATACCAATGATTAGACATTCTATCTTATTTAAAGTGACAGCTTCCAGAAGTATGCCGGCAATCTTTCTATCATTGACATAGACATCATTAGGCCACTTCAGTTTGGCTTCTATGCCGTATTCTTTTAAAACTTCAATTAAAGAAAAAGCACTGATAATTGAAAGAGTTTTAAACTCTTTGATCAGTGACTCTTCTTTAATTAAAAGCGAAAACAGAAGATTGTCTCCGTTTTCGCTTTTCCAGTTTCGATTATTTCTTCCTCTACCACTAGACTGATAATCCGCACTTACAAAAGTCATATTATCAAGAAACTGATAATTGTTCTTTAGATAAGTATTTGTAGAATCAATAGTCTCAAAGTGGATAGTTTTCATATTAACCAAAAATTGTCAGTAAGATACCAGCAGCAATAGCTGAACCGATAACACCCGCTACGTTTGGACCCATAGCATGCATTAGTAAGAAGTTTGAAGGATCTTCCTTCTGGCCTTCTTTCTGAACAACTCTGGCAGCCATTGGTACAGCAGAAACACCAGCAGCACCAATCATTGGGTTTACCTTGCCCTTAGTTAGAGCACACATTACCTTACCACCGATTAAGCCACTGGCAGCAGCGATAATGAAGGCAGTAATACCTAATGCGAAGATCTTAAGAGTTGAGATAGTCAGGAATGTAGTACCCTGAGCAGTAGCACCAACTGATAGACCTAATAGAATTGTACAGATATATAGTAACGAATTTGAAAGTGTTGTATATAAGTTTGGCACAACACCAGCTTCTTTAATTAAGTTACCAAGCATTAGACAGCCAATTAATGGTGTTGCACTTGGAACGATAATAGCTACAACAAGTGTAACCACGATTGGGAAGATAATCTTTTCAGTCTTAGATACATCTCTAAGCTGTTCCATCTTGATTAATCTTTCCTTCTTGGTAGTTAATAATCTGATGATTGGCGGGAAGATGATTGGTACAAGTGCCATGTAAGAATAAGCAGCTAAAGCGATAGGAGCAGTAATAGAAATATTACCACCAGCTACTGATAAAGCATTCAGCTTATTAGAAACAAGAATGGCAGTTGGGCCATCAGCACCACCAATGATACCGATACTAGCAGCATCAAAGAAGTTGAAGCCTAATAATAAGGCACCGAAGAAGGCTACGAAGATACCAACCTGGGCAGCAGCACCTAGTAACATAGTCTTCTTATTAGCGATTAGTGGACCAAAGTCAGTTGTCGCACCAATTCCTAAGAAAATTAAACATGGGTATAGTTCACATTCAACACCTACATGTAACCAGCCTAATAGACCTCTTTCCAGGATTTCACCATTAGGACCATAAGTGATGTAGATTTCTGGTAATAAATTTACAAGGATAATACCAAATGAAATTGGAACTAACAGATAAGGTTCAAAATCCTTTTTAATAGCTAAGTATAGGAACACTAAGCCAATAAGGATCATGATATAGTTTCGATAATCCAGGTTATAGAAACCAGTAGATTTTAGAAACTCACTTACAAAGGCCAGGATATTCATGGAATTAACCTAAGACGATTAATACGTCCTTATTATTTACCTGAGCACCCTTGCTTGCCTTAATTTCTACTACCTTGCCATCAAACTGTGACTGGATTTCATTTTCAAGCTTCATAGCTTCAATAACAGCTACAGTCTGACCCTTCTTAACCATATCGCCAACGTTCACCTTTACGTCAACTACTTTACCAGCGATAGGAGCTAAGATTGAATTTGCACCACCTGTAACAGGAGCTGCAGCTGCTGTATTTGCTGCTGGAGCACTGATTGAACCAGGAGCTTCGCTAACAGCTTCAAGTTCTACTTCGTATACTTTACCGTTTACTTTTACTTTATAGATTTTCATTTTTATTTGACCTCTTTTACACTTACTACTCTAATATTCATATTTGTTTCCTGACGATAATCGATGCTGGCAACAAGTGCTGCAACTGTAGCATCTTCGTCATTGATATCTAGTGGTGAACCACTAGTCTGATTTACTACTGGAGCGCTGTTTGCACTTACTGGCGCAACAGTTTCCTTAGTACTCTTTTCAATTAACTTACCGATAGCTTCAGTAAAGATGATAATTGCAAGTAATACCAGGAATACCATGACGATAGCAGTAATCGCAATCACACCACCCGTAGCATAATCTCTAACAATTAATCCGCTTGGGAATGTTGAATTCATCATCTACCTCCTAGATATACATATCGAAGCTGTCTTCTTCGATAGCAGGTTTAGGGTTGTATTTATTAGTAAGGAATTCAGTCGCAACCCCTTCAAATAACGCAAGTGATAAGACATCTTCATCACACTTGGCGATATCCTTATATTTTTCCTTTAATTTTTCAAATTCAGGTTCTAGAAGATCGGCTGGACGACAAGTGATAACTTCATCATCACCGATAATCTTCTTCTTGATTTCTTCATTAACTGGAGCTGGTGACTTGCCATAACGGCCATGAAGATAATCCTTGATTTCCTTGGCGCAAAGTTTATATCTTTCACCACCGAGAATATTTAGAACTGATTGAGTACCAACCATCTGTGATAAAGGTGTAACCAGTGGCGGATAACCCATTTCCTTTCTGACATTTGGAATTTCTCTTAATACTTCTTCATATCTGTCCATAGCACCCTGGTCAGTTAACTGCTTAATCATATTTGACAGCATACCGCCTGGTACCTGATATGTAAGAATGTTTGGATTAACCTGGAATGACTTAGGATTTAATAAGCCATTAGCTACATACTTATTTACAATCTTAGTAACTTCTGGTTCAATTTCATGAATTACATCCATATCGATCTTCGGATCATATTCAGTACCTCTTAAGGCATTGCATAGGGCCTGAGTTGAAGGTTGTGCAGTACCATTTGATAAAGGTGAAACTGAAGTATCAACGATATCAACACCAGCCTTGATAGCTGCCATATAAGTCATTTCACAAATACCAGCAGTGCAGTGTGAATGTAATTCAATTGGTAAATTACAGTTCTTCTTTAAAGCTGAAACCAGCTTAGTCGCATCTTCTGGAAGTAATACACCAGCCATATCCTTGATACAGATAGAATCAGCACCAAGTTCTTCAATTTCCTTAGCCAGGTTTACATAGTATTCAATAGTATGAATTGGTGAAGTTGTATAAGATAAGGCAATCTGGCATTCACCACCATACTTCTTAGTAGACTTAACAGCAGTCTCTAAGTTTCTAATATCATTTAAGGCATCAAATACTCTGATAATATCGATACCATTTTCAATTGATTTCTTACAGAACATATCAACTACATCATCAGAATAATGACGATAGCCAAGGATGTTCTGACCTCTAAATAACATCTGCAGCTTAGTATTCTTACATACTTTTCTAACCGCTCTTAATCTTTCCCATGGGTCTTCATTTAAGAAACGCATACATGAGTCAAATGTTGCACCACCCCAGACTTCGATAGCACTGAAACCAGCTCTATCATAAGCTTCACACAGCTTAACTACTTCTTCAGTAGTCATACGGGTAGCGAATAATGACTGATGACCATCACGAACAGATGTTTCAACTATTCTTACCATTTTATTCTCCTTATTTACAGAAACTGACCCCACTAATAAAAGCAGGGCCAATTAAGATTATTAATTATTAAAGCTTTGGACCAGCGTTAACTAGAGCCTTACCAGCTTCATTTGTTTCATACTTCTTGAAGTTCTTGATGAATCTTTCAGCTAAGTCCTTAGCCTTAACATCCCAATCAGCAGCATTTGCATATGTATCTCTAGGATCTAGGATGTTTGTATCAACGCCTTCTAATGAAGTTGGAACTTCGAAATCAAAGTAAGGGATCTTCTTAGTTTCGCTGTTATTGATAGCGCCAGAAAGAATACCATCAATGATACCTCTTGTATCCTTGATAGAAATTCTCTTACCAGTACCATTCCAACCAGTATTTACTAAGTAAGCCTTAGCACCAGAAACCTGCATCTTCTTAACAAGTTCTTCAGCATATTTAGTTGGATGCAATTCAAGGAATGCCTGACCGAAACATGCAGAGAAAGTTGGAGTAGGTTCTGTAATACCTCTTTCAGTACCTGCCAGCTTAGCAGTGAAACCTGATAAGAAGTAGTATTGAGTCTGTTCAGGAGTAAGGATAGAAACTGGAGGTAATACACCAAAGGCATCAGCTGAAAGGAAGATTACATTTTCAGCTGCTGGACCAGCAGAAACCTTATTAACGTTCTGAACGATCTTTTCAATATGATTAATAGGATATGAAACACGAGTATTTTCAGTTACGCTCTTATCAGCGAAATCAATCTTACCGTTTTCATCAACTGTAACGTTTTCAAGTAACGCATTTCTTCTGATTGCGTTATAGATATCTGGTTCAGATTCCTTATCAAGGTTGATAACCTTAGCGTAGCAACCGCCTTCAAAGTTAAATACACCTTCATCATCCCAACCGTGTTCATCATCACCGATTAATAAACGCTTAGGATCTGTAGAAAGAGTAGTCTTACCAGTACCAGATAAACCGAAGAAGACAGCAGTATGCTTACCTTCTAAGTCTGTATTAGCTGAACAGTGCATACTAGCAATGCCCTTTAGAGGAAGATAGTAGTTCATCATTGAGAACATACCCTTCTTCATTTCACCACCATACCAGGTATTGATGATAACCTGTTCTCTAGAAGTGATATTGAAAGCTACACAAGTTTCAGAATTTAAACCTAATTCCTTGTAGTTTTCTACTTTAGCCTTAGAAGCATTGTAAACAACGAAGTCTGGTTCGAAGTTTTCAAGTTCTTCTGCAGTAGGCGCAATAAACATGTTCTTAACGAAATGAGCCTGCCAAGCAACTTCCACGATGAATCTAACAGCCATACGAGTATCCTTGTTAGCACCACAGAAAGCATCCACAACAAATAAACGCTTGTTGCTTAATTCCTTCTTAGCCAAATCCTTAACTGTAGCCCATACTTCTTCAGACATTGGGTGGTTATCGTTCTTATATTCATCAGAAGTCCACCAAACAGTATCCTTAGAATTTTCATCCATAACGATGTACTTATCCTTAGGAGAACGACCAGTGTAGATACCAGTCATTACATTTACTGTGTCTAATTCAGTATTTGTACCTACTTCATATCCTTCTAAGTTTTCCTTTGTTTCTTCTTCAAACAGCATTTCATAACTTGGGTTATAAACTACTTCAGTAGTACCAAGAATGCCATACTTTTCTAAATCAAGATTTGCCATTTTTCTTTTCCCCTTTTTAATAATCTACCGAAATTGACTACATTTTATTATTTATAAAAGCTTATTTCAAATTAAAAAATAGCCTAAAATCGGCTATTTTTAAGGTTAAACGTTCATATAACAGATATAAACTGTTAATAAATGAATTAATGAATCATTTTATGAACAATTCATAATGAAAGCGCTTTTTTTTCAAAAAATATATGTTCGTTTATTTTTTAACAAAAACTTTTTTAAGTTTTGGAAAAATTACGAAAACGATTAAGCACTTTAAGAAGTCAGTAAACAGGAATGGAAATACACAATAAGTCAAAGACATCATCAGGTTAATTCCTGTTACATACATAAACCAGGCAGTACCCAGAGTATATAGAAGCAGATTGCCAATAAGCATTGAAATAAAGATTAATGGCTTATTATCAGTCTTGGCTGCCTTTGATACACAATAAACCAGTACCAGATAACCAAGTACATAGCCACCAGTCTTTCCAAAAAGAATTCCTGCTCCACCAGTAAAGCCAGCCAGCACCGGTAAACCGATAAAGGCCAAGACAATATACAGCGAAACAATAATCAAAGAATCTCTTGGGCTGAAAAGACAGCCAATAAGCATAACCATTAAGGTAGCCAGAGAAATATCTACCCCGCCACTAAGTGGGATAGCGATTGGTGAAATTACAGCCATTAGAGCTGTAAAAATACCGATAGTTGCGATTTCTTTTGTTTTCATTACTTTACGTTCAGACCACTCAGGTCCAAGTCCCCTTTTCTAATCATGATTGGTTTTAAGACCTTGACCTTAGTCATAGGACCAATCTTTAACTTTAATAATACACGAGAAGCATATGGTCTGTTCTCATCATGTACAAAAACCATCTTCATAATCTTTAATTTGTACTTAAGACACATGTTATAAAGCTCTGGAAAACGCTCCGCCGGATAAAGAGTATAAACTTCACCATTGTCCTTCATATTCTTTCTAAAGGCCTTAAACATATCATCTAAGGGCAGTGTTTCTTCAAACATCGCTGTCTTATAGAAATTATTGGCTCTGACATTGCCCATTTCAAAGAAAGGCGGATTGCAGATAACCACATCAACTGGTTCGATATCTAAATCCTGTATGCGACTGTGAATCAGTTCATAGTCATCGGTATACTTGCTTAAGTTTTCATCAGCCACTTCCAATACTTCCTTAAAGATATCCACACCAATCAGATGACCAGCATTATGATAATGGGCATAAAGCAGTAAAGAACCCTGGTTGGTACCAAGGTCTAAAACGGTTTTCTTCTTAAGCGGATCTAGAAACATGCCCAAGGCTGCCGTATCAGAGTTAACCTTAAACATTTCACTGTCCTGTACTATTGGATAATTAATATATTTTAAATAATCATTCTGTCTCATTGTCGTAATCCTTTGAAAGTTCAAAATAGAAAGTTGATCCCTCATGTAATTTAGAACTTACGCCATACTTGGCCTTATGACCTTCCAGGATGGCCTTGGCAATAGCCAGCCCTAAACCCGTTGAATTCTCGTTTCTCTTGAACTGCTTATCAATTTTATAATATCTGTCCCAGACATAAGGAAGAGCTTCTTCCTCAATACCATCGCCCTCGTCAACAACTTCCAGTCTTACAAAGTTTTCATCATCAATGATATTGATAGTAATAGTCTTCTTATCACTGGAATACTTAATCGCATTAGAAAGATAGTTATAGATAACCTGGGATATCTTCACTTCATCCGCATAAACGATAACACTCTTTAAATTCTTTTTAAGCTTCAGCTTCTTTTCCTTGATTAAACCATTTAATAAAGAAATAACCGAATTGGTGCAGGCCTTTAAATCGAAGTTAGACTTATTTAATTCAATATAGCCCGCCTGCATCTTGGAATATTCCTTCATATCATTGATCAGCTTGGTCAGATATTCTGTTTCCTTTAAGATGACCTCTAAATGCTCATTACGCTTTATTGGATCATCACCCGAAATATCCCTGATCATTTCCGCATAAGACTGAATTACTGTTAATGGTGTCTTAATATCATGTGATACATTGGCTACCAGATCTTTTCTTAATTCATTAATCTTACTTAATTTATCAGCCGCATCATCAAGGGTAGTCGCCAAATCATTGATTTCCGTATAAGACTCTTCATTATTGAAACGAACATCGTAATTGCCATCAGCCAGCTTAATCGCTTCCTTACGCATTCTAATAATTGGCGAAGTAATACGATTAGCCAGGATGAAAGCTACCATCAGTGATACAAAAATGATTGCCACCGATAAAAAGAGATACTGCCTTAAAATGAAATCCACATACAGTTCCAAAAGCTCCAGTGGCGTATTAATAATCAGATAATAATTCACCAGATTGCCACTGATTTTCTTGCCATAAAGCAGCATTTCATCCCCAGTAATATTTGAAGATAAAGTCAGATTCAATAAACCCTTTTCACTAATTTCATCAATAATTCTTTCAGGATTATCCCTGATATTGACTGTTTCATTATCAATAAGCAGATCATCATCCAGCATACAAAGTTCACCTAATGAATCGACTTCATATAAATTCTGGCCATTCTGGTTATAAATGATGGCACAGGCATTGTTACCCACAATCAGCTTATTGGTTCTATCAACCGTATTCTTATCCGGACGACCATCAATCAGTTCACTCTCAATGGTTGAAACTACCGTGTTGATTGTATTAATACGGTTTTCACGATAATAAGGCTTAATAAAACCGATAAGCAAGGTGCCTAACGCTAAAAGTATTAAAAATGAAAAGATAAGGAAATAAAGCCAGGTCCTGAACTTCATTCCCCTTAGATTAAACTTCAAACTTGTACCCCATGCCCCTGACAGTTACAATCTTGTCACGGTGCTTTCCTAAAGACTTTCTAAGCATCTTAATATGCGTATCGACCGTACGGTCCTCACCATAGTATTCCATTTTCCAGACATAAGAAAGAATCTTTTCTCTATCCAAGGCGATATTCTTATTTTCAACTAGATAAAACAGCAGTTCCATTTCCTTGGGTGTCATTGAAACCTTCTGATCAGCAATTGTTACCACATGTCCTGCAATATCAATACATAAGTCATCAAAGCGATAAACATCACTGCTTCTTCTGTTATGTCTTTCACAGATTGTCTTGATTCTGGCCATTAACTCCTTAGGTGAAAAAGGCTTAGTCACATAATCATCCACGCCCATATCAAAACTGAAAAGCTTATCGTCTTCTTCTTGGCGGGCACTGAGCATAATAATTGGTGTATCCTTTACTGCCTTAATCTTCTTGCAGGCGGTAAAGCCATCAAGCTCTGGCATCATAATATCTAGGATAATGCAGTCATAATCTTCTTTTAAAGCCTTATCTACTGCTTCTTTGCCATTGCAGGCCTCATCACATAAATAGCCATAGGCCTTGGCATATTCTTTTACTACTTCACGAATTTTAATTTCATCATCAACAACCATCAATTTAAGCATAATTTTCTCCCCTAAAAGGTCTTAAGCTTTTTCACTAAAACGGAAGCAGCCTTTTCCATATTTCCTTCAAAATACACATACTTGGCTAAGCCAATGGTATTTTCAATAGTCTTAAACAATAGTGGCATAACCGCCAAAGAGATATCTCCACTATCATCCGATACATCAATAAAGCACATCATTTCACCCTTCTTGGTCTTATGCGTCTTTACTCTTCTAATCATACCAAAACCGGTAACTCGCCCCTGATTTTCCAGGAGTTCTCTGATGGGTCTTGTATCAATGTTATTCTTGCGTTTTACTTCCAAAATTGGATTAAAACTGAAATAGAAACCCAGAACGGACTTTTCTTTTTCCGCTCTAACCAGGACATCATCCTTCATATTTTCAATAATTGGCGCATCATCCAAATCCAATAGCTGGATGCCACCCTTATGTGCACTGGCATACTTTAAGACATTAGGCAAAGAGTTACTCATGGTATAGCGGCTGAAACCACTAAAATCAAAGCCACCCGCCATTATCAGATTCTCAATCACATTCTTTTCGACGCCCGCATTAAGCAGACGGCAGACAGTATCGATATAGTCCTTAAAAGTACCCTTCTTTCGTTCTTCAATTATCTTGTTAGCTGATATATAGCCGACATCTTTGCAGACACACAGTGGCATCACAATGGAATTATCTTTTATCTGATAAGTAAGAGCTGATTCATTTAAAGAAATACCCCTTACTTTTAAACCGACATTCTGACATTCCTTGATATATTCATAAGTCTTCACTTCTGAACCAATAACCCCATTTAATAAGGCCTTATAGAAATATAAAGGATAAT
Source organism: Erysipelotrichaceae bacterium (assembly GCA_030526485.1). Lineage (GTDB taxonomy): Bacteria > Bacillota_I > Bacilli_A > Erysipelotrichales > Erysipelotrichaceae > Colivicinus. The sequence goes on from JAUNCS010000013.1 coordinate 21,176, forward strand.
TAGCCTTTAAATAAGCCATCTGATAAGCCACTAAGCCATAGGCGATAGAGTGCGACTTATTAAAACCGTAATTGGCAAATTTCAGTACCAAGTCATATAGACTCTGGGCCACTTCTTTCTTATAGCCATTATTTACACAACCATTAATAAAGTCATCCTGCAGTTTTTCCAGTTCAGCCGCCTTCTTCTTAGACATGGCTCTTCTTAATAAATCCGCCTTGGCATAAGAAAAACCAGCCAGAACTCTGGCTATAGTCATAATCTGTTCCTGATAGACGATAATGCCATAGGTTTCTTCCAGTATCGGCTTTAGCTGCGGTACCAGATAAGTAATCTTTTCCGGATGGGCTCTATTTTCTAAGAATAAAGGAATATTTTCCATTGGTCCTGGTCTAAACAAGGCAATCATCATGCCCAGTTCCAGGAAATTATCAGGCTTCATTCTTCTGGCTAATGACTGCATGCCACTTGATTCCAGCTGGAAAACACCCAAAACATTTACATCCTTAATCAGCTTAAAAGTCTTCTTATCATCTAAAGGAATATCCTTGATATTAAACTTTTCATTCTTATTTATTTCATCAACAACTTCGGCAATAATGCCCAGATTTCTTAAACCCAGGAAGTCCATCTTGATTAAACCAAGAGACTCCAGATATTCCATAGTATATTGAGTTGAATTTATATCATTTTCAATACGGGTTACCGGCACTACTTCATAAAGCTTTTTACTGGACATTACTACACCTGCCGCATGGGTTGATTCATGTCTTGGGTAACTCTCAAGCTTTAAGGCCACCTTAAAGAGTCTTCTGAACTTTTCCTCTGATTCAATCTTCTGTCTGAAAAGATTTGAATTATTGTAAGCCTCCATTAAAGACGCATTAAAAGGAATAGCCTTAGCCAGGGCATCAATATCATAGTTTGAATAATTAAGTACACGTCCCACATCTCTTAAAACCTGCTTGGCCTTAAGGGTGCCATAGGTCACAATATGGCCAACATAGTCAACGCCATACTTATTCTTTACATATTCAAAGACTTCATCTCTCCTGTCATCTGGGAAATCTGTATCGATATCCGGCATGGTAATTCTTTCCGGATTTAAAAATCTTTCAAATAATAGTCCATATTTAATCGGATCAATTTCACTGATTCCCAAGCAGAAACATACCAGAGAACCACCACAAGATCCTCTGCCTGGACCTACCATGATGCCCTTTTTCTTGGCAAAAAGAATAAAGTCATAGACAATCAGGAAATAGTCTTCAAAGTGCATATCAACGATGGTCTTTAGTTCATATTCCAGTCGCTTAGTGTAGACAGGTGGTACCATATTCTTTAGTCTTCTTCTTAAGCCCTCTTTAGCCAAAGCGATTAAATAATCCTTGGAGCTTATACCCTCAGGTGTCTTAAAGACTGGCAAAGAAGTCTTAAAATCCATGGTGACATTGCAGGCATCAGCTAAGATAGCTGCATTCTTTAAATCATTAAAATCATAAAGACTTTCATATTCATCTTCACTTAAAAAGAAACGGCCACTCTCATAATAAGCATTTTCATCCAGAGTCTTCTTATCCCTGATACACTTTAAAACCTCAAAGTCCTTATAGTCATCTCTTTCCAGGTAATAAGTACGATGTAAAGCGATAGTCTTAAATTTGGTATTAACCAGTATTTCCTTAATGCGGACATCACGATTACAGTTTATTGCCAGATCATGGTCCATAATACCTACTAAGAAATTACCAAAAGATTCTTCCATTAACGCTAAAGCCTTATAGATATCCTCACCCCGGTCAATGGCCACCGTTAGAGGCATATTGTCGCTTTCCAGAACCACAAAACAATCGTCTTTATATCGTCTGAATGTTTCAATATCCAGTATCTTTTCATCACTTGTATTAATTAAAGAACTTAAGGCCATCATTCTTTTAAAACCCTCATCATTGCGGGCATATAGAATAACCGGATAGAAACGTTCATTGAGTCTTACATCCACTTCCATACCGTAGATAGGCTTAATACTATATTTCTCGCACTCCTTCTTAAAATGCATGGCATAAGAAAGAGTGTTCTTATCAACAATCCCCAGTGATTTTGCCCCATTATCAAAAGCCTTTTTCACGGTCTTTTCAATTGGACACATTGAACTCAATAAGTTATAGACACTTCTTATATACAGGGGATTAAACATAAATTAATTATACTAAACGAAGGCTATTAACTTGCATTTAGAAACGATGTTTTTTATAATGACTATACCCATAGGGGGTATATGTATAATGGAAAAAATATATTATGTTGAAGGGATGACCTGTGTCATCTGTAAGGCCAATGTTGAAAAGGCCATAAATAAACTGGAAGGTGTCAATAAAGCTATAGTAAACCTTCTGGAAAATGAAGTAACAGTAGACTTTGATGAAAATGTTCTAAGTGAAGAAAATATCGAAAAAGCTGTTAAAGATGCTGGCTATAAGCTGTATCTAAACAAGGACAAGAGCCTAAACAAAGACATCATTAAACTGATTATCAGTTGTATCCTGATGCTGGTATTAATGTATATTTCTATGACCAGTATGAGTATGGAAAAGATGCTAGGCAGCATGTATTACCAGCTGCTGTTATGCGTCCTGATTCTTTTGTTAAACAGTAAAAGATTTATTTCGGGCTTTAGATCATTATTTCATCTAAGCCCCAACATGGACTCTCTTGTCGCCTTATCAAGTGGCGTAGCCTTTATCTACTCACTGATTGCTATGTATAAGCTACAAAATGGTGACATGTCTTATCACTTCTACTTTGAAACCTCTGCCATGGTAGTGACTATTGTCGCCATCGGTAAATATATTGAGGGTAATACCAAGAATAAGACCACTAAAATTATCAGAGGTCTAAGTACTCTGATACCAATGGAAGCCCATTTAATTGATGAAGAAGGCAATGAAAAAGTTATTTCTATCAATGATTTAAAAAAGAATAACACAATAATCATTAGACCTGGTGAATCTGTTCCCCAGGATGGAATCATCATCAGGGGTGAAAGTTCCTTTGATGAATCAATGATTACCGGTGAATCCTTGCCGGTAAATAAAAAGATGGATGATGAAGTAATCGGTGGAACCATTAATCTTACCGGTACAATCATCGTTAAGATTAATAAGATAGCTTCTAAAACTGTCTTATCAAATATTATTAACCTAACCAAAAGAGCCACTGAAGAAAAGATGCCAATTGAAAGATTCGCTGACAAGATTTCCAAGAACTTTGTCTTTGGAGTAATTGCTATCTCATTATTAACATTCATTATCTGGTTTATCTTTTCTAAAGACTTTGAATTAGCTCTAAACTTTGCCCTGTCGGTCCTGGTAATAAGTTGCCCATGTGCCCTAGGCTTAGCAACACCAGCAGCTATTGCGGTAGCTTCAGGTAAGGCGGCCAGCAATGGTATCCTGATCAAGAAACCAGAAATACTGGAAGTAGCGGGTAAACTAAAGACTGTCATCTTTGATAAGACTGGTACTTTAAGTAAGAACAGTTTAAATGTCATTGAAATGAAGGAAACTGGCCCTAATTTCAAAAATGTTTTAGCTTCTATTGAAAAAAGTCAGAACCATCCTATCGCCAAGGCTATTTTAAAAAGATTAGATAAGGGCGATATGGAATTTGACAGTATTGAATTTATACCAGGCGAAGGTGTTAAAGCCATCAAGGACAAAGATATCTATCTGGCTGGTAATCGTAAATTATTAAAAGAAATCTTAAAAGAAGAATATATCGACTATGCCGCTTTAAATAACTATTCTTATATCGCTGTTTCAAGAAACAATCTATTATTGGGTGTTGTCTATCTGAGTGACATCCTAAGAGATACCAGCAAGATTGCGATTGAAAATCTGAATAAAAGAAATATCAATCCCCTGATGTGTACTGGTGATAATGAAATAGCTGCCAGAAAAGCTGCTAAGACTCTAAATATCAAAGAATATCTATTTGAAGTAAAACCAGAAGATAAACATGCCATGGTTAAAAAGAAAAAAGAAGAAGGAATAGTAGCCATGGTTGGTGATGGGGTCAATGACTCTATTGCCCTCTCGGAAGCTGATGTGTCAATTACTATTAAATCAGCATCAGATATCGCCTCTGCCAGCAGTGATGTCATCTTAATGAAAAATGACTTAAATGATATTTCTTATCTGTATGACTTATCAAAAAAGACCATGCGCATTATTAAGCAGAATCTGTTTTGGGCCCTGGGCTATAATGCCATCTGTATCCCGATTGCCGCTGGACTTTTCTATAACAGTTTTAATTTAAAACTGAATCCAATGATTGGTGCCTTCACCATGTGGATTTCCTCAATGTTTGTATTAGGCAATGCCTTAAGAATAAATAATGTAAAGAAAGAGAGAATTAATTTTATGAACAAGACTGTATTAATCGAAGGAATGATGTGCAAAAACTGCGAAAGACACGCCAAAGAAGCTTTGGAAGCACTGGGAGTTGATGTTAAAGTAGTATTAGAGGATAAGAAAGCCTATATTACTAATACTGTAATTGACGACCAGGCCATTATCGACGCTATTGAAGAATGCGGCTACGAAGTTAAGGAAATCGTCAATGAATAAGGATAAAGAAAAACTTAGAAGATATCTGACTATTGCCAAGGGACAGCTTGAAGGCGTTATTAAAATGCTGGATGAAGACAGATACTGTCTGGATATTTCTGACCAGCTGATGGCGACCAGATCACTTCTAAAGAAAACCAATAATCTTATCTTAAAAAATCATATTGATCACTGCGTTAGAAAAGCTATCGCTGATGGTGATGATCAGAAAATTGATGAAGTAATTAAGGCCTTAAAAAAACAGATATGAGAAAAAGAACAGAAACAAGAGTTATAAATGTTGGTGGTGTCCAGATTGGTGGCCAGAATAAAGTGGTTATCCAGTCTATGACTAACACCAAGACCAAGGATGTTGAAGCTACTGTTAAACAGATCAACGATTTGGAAATGGCAGGTTGTGAAATTGTCAGAGTAGCTATCTTAGATATGGAAGATGCCCTGGCAGTTAAAGAAATCAAGGAAAGAATCAATATTCCGCTGGTATGTGATATTCACTTCAATCCGGACTTTGCGATTGCCGCTATTAAATCCGGAACTGATAAGATTCGTCTAAATCCTGGCAATATTGAAGATGAAGCCAAAATCAGAGAAATCGTAAATCTTTGCAAAGAAAGACACATCCCAATCAGAATTGGTATCAATGGCGGTTCACTAAACAAGAAGTATGAACACTCTGAAGAAGCAATGATTGCCTCTGCCAAGGATCACTTACAGATCCTGGAAGAGATGGACTTCCATGACATTTGTCTATCATTCAAGTCATCAGATCCAATCGAATGTATCAAGGCCTATAAGCTGGCCAGTGAAGAATTCCCTTACCCTTTACATTTGGGTGTAACTGAAGCTGGTGGCCTATTAAACTCAGCTATTAAATCTTCAGTAGCCCTGGGTTCATTAATGCTGGATGGTATCGGTGATACTATCAGAATTTCGGTATCTGATGAACCAGTTGAAGAAATCAAGGTGGCTAAGAAACTGTTAAGAGCCTGCAATCTTAAAAACGATGTGGCAAACCTGGTATCTTGTCCAACCTGTGGTCGTATCCAATACGATATGTTGCCTATCGTTAAGGAAATGGAAGCATACCTAGAAACAGTACATAAGGATATCACTGTAGCTATCATGGGTTGCCCAGTAAATGGCCCTACCGAAGCTAAAAGAGCTGATATTGGTGTAGCTGGTGGTAAAGATTCTGCCCTGTTAATTAAAAAGGGTGAAATCATCAGATCATTACCACAGGAAGATGTCGTAAAAGTCTTAAAAGAAGAAATCGAAAAATTATAAAAAAAAATAACGGTTTAGATTCAAATATCTAAACCGTCTTTTATTATTTACTGTTTAATTCTTTACTGATAGTCTCTCTTAGATCAGTTTCTACTTCCAGCATCTCAAATACTTCTGTTAAGGAGAAACCCTTATTCAGCAGTTTTTGGCAGTTATCTATCAGGTTATTATGAATACCTTGTTTGATACCTAGTGTAATACCTTGTTCAACACCCTGAATATGGCCTTGTTCTATCCAGCCTTCAATTGTTAGTGGCATTTCGGTTACCTCCCTTTCATCTATAATTATATCGTAATGCCGATTTAGAATATTTGCTTTCTCGCTTGCATTCATTTCTGTTTCCAGAAAAATCAGTCTCAGCATCTCAACCACATCGTTACAATCTTCAAGAAAAGCTCTATTTTTCCCGATTACAAGTCTCACCACATTATCAATCATGTAGTTTTCTTTTGTTTCATCACATTTACCGGCGACCACTCTTTTTGTGGTTTCAAAATAAACCACTGAACTTTCTGCTGATTCTCTTGTGTCGAAACATATCCATATCGAATAAGCCGGCTTCAAATCATTGAATTCAGAATTGTTAAAGCTCTCATTCTTTTGTCTAGATACAATTCTGTTTGTATAGTATGTTGCTCTTTTAGTGAGATTGTAGCCTGGATTCAAACGGTTTTGCAGCTCAATATTAATGTAGACATCAACCTTTTCCTTACTTCCGGGAAATCTGGCTGTGAATAGTAAATCATAAAAGATTTTGGCTTCTTCTATCCAGAAATCTTCATTCTGTATACCCTTGACATTTTTAGAAGGGCTGCCATCTTCGATAAGACTAACAATATCTTTAACACTCAATTCCTTATATTCAGTAATTAAACCCCTCATTAGATTGGCCAGAATTCTTTTATCCGATAATATTCGACGACTTTTTTCATCCGCTGTTAATTTGGAATAATCCATATTTTTCACCTCCTAATTCTTTATTGAAAAAAGATGGAAAAATTCCTACATTAACATCCAAATTTGTTATGCATTTTCTGCAATTAAACTTCTAAATTAAACATATCCCTGAATATCTGTTTTCCGCACTCCGTTTTAAAGATTTTTTCGTAAGTATAAAGGGCTGTTTGCTTATCCTTGTTACCCTCATAGATGTTCACAATAAAATCCGCTTCAACCAGTATCTGATAATAAATTCCATCAATGTTGTCATAAGTATGATGATGGCCAACCAGATATTGAACTCTTTCATTTACTTTCTTATCAAAATTCAGTTTATCTAACAGTTCCTTAGCTAAAGCTGGACCTTCGATTTCCTGAAGATCACCAGTATGGCTTTGATATTTTTCTTCACAATACTTGATGGCTATATCATGCACTAAAGCGGCAGTTTCCAGAATAAACATAGTTTCTTTATTTAGCTTTTCCATTTCGCCAATTAATTGACAATAAGAGTGGACCTTAGTGAAATGTTGTATTCTTTTAGGCTCCCCCTTATAGAGCTTTATCATTTCCAGATATAAATTATTGATCATTGTCTCTCTCCATATTCTTTTCTTAATTATATAGACAAAAGCAGATTCGACCGAATCTGCTTACACCTGTATATTGATTTGATTTAAGCTATGGAATTTTTCTTGAGAATTTTTATATACAAGCGCTGTTGTCATACTGACAAAGGCAGGAACAAATATCAAAGCGATGTAGATAAACAGATTCTTTTTGTAGTTAGGAAGCATTGACAGATCAGGAATAAGGACGGCTATGCTTCCAAAGGCGATTAGAGCCAGACACAACATGCTGTAGTATGGGGTAATTGTTTTAGCCTTTAATTTATAAAGCATCTCATTTAGTAGAGCTATACCTAGACTTACCAGAACCATAAAAGGGACAAAGAACTGGTTAACGTCTCTAATCAAACCGCTTTTAAATGTCAGGGCTAAACTTAAGAATGCTCCAAGGAAAAATACCAGACTCATGCGCCAGTAATTAAGTTTGCGGGCAACATATAAAACATAAGTTACGTTAAGCAGGGATAGTAATGTACCCACCATTCCTAAACCATTCAAGATGAAGCACCAGCTGATAATCAGCATACAGATACTGTTTCTAAATACTCTTTTCATATTTGTTCCTCCTGTGACTTAAATATACCCCCTGTAAAGAAATGTATTGTCCAAATATTTGGACACATATATAATTTATTTATGATTAGAAACAATAAGAAAAGATTACTTGTCTTATTAGGTATCCTCAAGAAAAAGACCAATATTGATAAACATTTAAACGCAGTAGAACTGACTTCATTATTGGAAGAAGAAGGTATTGAAGTAAGTAACCGCAAGACCTTATATGATGATTTAAAGATTTTAAGTGACGCTGGCTATGACATTGAATGTGATGATGGCTATTATCTTTTAGAAGCTCCCTTCTCACTTTCCGAGATTAAGATTATCCAGGACTCTATCAATTCCCTAAAGAATCTTGATAAGAAGTTTCTTGATGGCTTAAATAACAAGCTTTATTCTTTTATCTCCGAAGATGAGGAAAAGCTTTTGGAAGAATTGAAATATACCAGTAAACATAATGATAAGAAACTGATACAGCACATGGAACTGATACTTGAGGCTATCAATAAGCACACTGCCCTAAGTGTTAAGACCAGATACCGCACTGACGAAGTCTTCCCCTTATTCCTGCACAGGGAAAATGACTACTATTATGTCTACTATCACTATGAAAATTCCGATAAGCTATATCACTATCGTTTAGATAATATCTCTTCCATTTCTTTTCTGGATAAGCTTGATGAAATAAGTATCAGTAAAAAGAAAATCATCGATACTATCAACGCTTCAAGTAACTCTTTCTTTAAGGGCGAAATGAAAAGTGTCTCGCTTAAGGTCTTAAAAGAAAATGAATATCTGGATAGAAGAATCAGCGATGACTTTAAGGATGTGATTAAGACTAAGGATGGCTACTCCATCAGAGTCAATGTCAACGACATCTTCTTTTCCAAGATACTGACCTATGGTGATCAAATAAAAATAAGCGATGAAAACACCGCTTATGAATATGTAGAGTATTTAAAGAAGATTCAAAATCTTTACCTGCCACCAAAATAAAGGGGATTATGAATGTCCAGGCATTCCATTAATTCTGATACATTGACCAGCTGATAGCCTTCACTTATAAAGTGTTCAAATAATATGACAGCCGCATCAGCACTAGTCATATAAATATCATGCATCAGGACGACGTCATTATTATCGACTTCGTCCTTTACTTTTTGAACAATTAAGTCAACCGCTTCATTTGCTCCATATTTTCTTCTGAAATCCCAGTCTAAAGAATCCACATTCCAAAGGATAGCTGTTAAATCAACTGAAGAATCTACATCTCTATTATGAGAACCATATGGTGGTCTAAATATTTTCATCTCATAGCCAAAACTGTTATATAAATCATAATAAGGAACCATAATTTCATAACGGGCATCTTCAATACTTAACTTGGTAAGATAAGGATGACTTTGGGTATGGGAACCATATTCCATCCCCTTTTCTACTGATTCTCTAACATAATCTATCTGTTTTGAACCCAGTCTGTTTCCAAGTAAGAAGAAAGAAGCTGATGAATCAAGTTCATATAACTTATCAACGATCTTGCCAGAACTTTCCAGTGCCATATCTGGTCCATCATCAAAGGTAAAACAGATCATTGGTCTATCAGTCGAAATATAGCGAGGCTTCTTATATTCTTCATAAGTTAAGCCGAGATTAATATCCAGTGTCTGGCCGATATATTTTAAAGGAATATATAAATCATAGTTATATTCTTCAAAGTCAATCTTTAAATCAGCACCTTTTATTTCAATATTTCTATTATCTAATCTAATACTGTTGATACTTGTATCCTTTAAATAATCCAAAGTATAGGCAATATCAATCTCATCCCTTTTCATTGAATATCTAAGATATTCACTGATCATTCTCTTTGTTTCTTCATTATCAACCTTAATTCTTAGTTCATTATTATCCTTATCAAGATAGAATTCAGTTCCATCTTCATAGCTTATTCTGTAATAGTCGCCATAAGTTTCTTTTGAATAATCAAGAATTGTATTCTTTTCTTTGCCTTCGCAGATTCTGCTTACTCTTTCTTTTAAATCACGATTATTAGGATAAAAAATCAGACAGTTCTTATCAGAATATTTCAAAGAATCTTCATGAACTGACTTCTTTCCTAAAAAATGAATATTAACAGTCAGACAAAAAATAAGTATGAATAATAGCGGTAAGAGATATATTAAATAACGGATTTTTTTTCTTAATTTTCTTTTTCTTTTAGCCATAGTCCTTAACCATTCTTATTGTACTATTTGTGGTATTATTTATAGGTAGAAATGAGGTAGCATATGTATAATTTTCAAAGCGACTATCTTGAAGGGTGTGCCCCTTTAATCCTTGAAGAACTGATCAAGGCTAATACAAAACAGTCAGTTGGCTATGGTGAAGATGAATACTGCGCCAAGGCCGCTTCTTTAATAAAAGACACTATCGACAATCCAAATGCGGATGTCCACTTCGTCCCTGGTGGTACTCCTTGTAATATCCTGGCAGTATCAAGCGCACTTAAACCTTACGAAGCAGTGATTGCTGCAGAGAGCGGTCATATCGCCGTTCATGAAACAGGTGCCATTGAAGCTACAGGTCATAAGGTAATCACTACTGAGGGTGTTGAAGGAAAGATCAATCCTCTTGAAGTAATCAGAGTAGTTGAGGAACATACTGATGAACATATGGTAAAGCCAAGAATGGTCTTTATCTCTAATCCATCAGAATATGGAACTATTTATTCACTGGAGGAATTAAAGCTTTTAAGAAAGATTTGTGACAAGTATGGCTTATATCTGTATATGGATGGTGCCAGACTTGGTTCAGCTCTTGCCAGCAAGGACAATGATGTAAGTTTTAAGGACTTAGGCGAATTATGTGACATCTTCTATATCGGTGGCACTAAAAATGGTGCCCTGCTTGGTGAAGCTATAGTTATCAATAATGATGACTTAAAGGAAAACTTCCGTTTTATGATTAAACAAAGAGGTCAGATGCTGGCTAAGGGAAGAATCCTGGGTATTACTTTCAAGACTTTATTTAAAAATAACTTATATATCGAACTGGCTAAGCACGCCAACAAGACTGCAGATGCCCTAAGATATGTCTTTGATGCCTACAATGTTAAACAATATGTTGAAACAAGCACCAATCAGGTCTTCGTTATCCTTGACAACAAGGTTGTAGAAAGACTTAAAAAGAACTATCTATTTACTCCTTGGGGCAAGTACGATGAGAATAAAACCATCTGTCGTTTTGTGACATCATGGTGTACAAAAGAGGAAGCAATACTAGAATTTGCACAAAATTTAAAAGAAGCATTGCGTTAAGACAAGAATATCTGTATAGTTTAAAAGTGAAGATTTTTATTCTATGCAGATTTTTTATTTAAAAGAAAGGAATTACGCATGAAAAAAACCAAGATCGTATGTACTTTGGGTCCTTCTTCAAATAACGAAGAAACTCTTACTAAGATGATAAATGCTGGTATGAACGTTGCCAGATTTAACTTCTCTCACGGTGACTACAACACTCAAAAAGCTAACCTGGACTTAGTTAAAAACGTTCGTAAGAAATTAGGTGTAGCTGTAGCTACAATGATGGACACTAAGGGTCCTGAAATCAGATTCAGAGACTTCATTGGTGGCAAGATTACTTTAAGAAAAGGTCAGGACTTCTTAATCTCTACTGAAGACTTCGTAGGCGATAATACTAAGGGTTCTATCACATATAAGGGTCTTCCTCAGGATGTAAGACCTGGATTAATGTTACTTGTAAATGATGGTCTAGTTCAGTTAGAAGTAACAGCTGTAACAGAAACAACTATTTCTACTAAGGTAGTAGTTGGTGGTGATGTATCTAACCACAAGGGTATCAATGCACCTGGTGCTGAATTAAAGATGCCTTTTATTTCTGATGTTGATAGAAGCGATATCCTATTCGCAATCGAACAGGAATATGACTACATCGCTCTTTCATTTGTAAGAACTGCGCAAGACGTAAAAGATGTTAGAGAAATCATCGATTCTCATAACTCAAAAATGAAAATCATCGCTAAGATTGAATCTACTCAGGGTGTAGACAACTTAGCTGAAATCCTTGATGTAGCTGATGGCTTAATGGTAGCCAGAGGTGATATGGGTGTTGAATTACCACCAGAAAAGGTTCCATACATCCAGAAGAGAATGATCGCCCTAGCAAACGCTGTAGGTAAGATCACAATCTGTGCAACACAGATGCTTGAATCAATGACTCACAACCCTCGTCCAACAAGAGCGGAAGTTGCCGATGTAGCTAACGCTGTATACGATGGTGCTTCAGCAGTAATGCTATCAGGCGAATCAGCAGCTGGTGAATACCCAGTTGAAGCTGTAAGAATGATGGCTACTATCGTTGAAGAAAGTGAATCACACTTACATGATGAATACTATCCAGTAGACAATTCACAAAGATCAATCGTTGCCAAGGCAACTTGTGACTTAGCCGACAGATTAAAGGTTGACCGTATCATTGTCTTCACTCAGACAGGCAGATCTAGTGCTGTCGTATCTCAGATTAAACCTAAGACACCTATCATTGCGATGAGTGTTACTGAAAAGATCTACAACCAGTCAGCTCTTCTATATGGTGTTGAACCAGTTAGAATTGAAGACGTTGTTGAAGAAGAAAATCTTGAAAGCAAGTCTAGAGAATATATGGCAGAAGTTGGCATCAAGTCAGCTATCCTGTTATACGGTAACGCAATCGATTCAATCAAGGTATTAAACTAATACACACGCCACCTCAGGGTGGCTTTTTTATTTGCTTTAGAGTACAATTGCTTACCAAGGAGAGAAACATGGAAATTCTTATATCGATACTAGCCTTTGTCGTACCCTTAGTACTGATAGTAGGCACCTTAATATACAAATACCGTAAGGTTAATAAAAAGGTTATGGACATCTACAAAGAACACAAGTTTACCTTTATTGTCTACATCCTATTAAGAACCTTTGTCATCTTTACGATGGTCAGACTTATCTTCAACAGAGAATACTACAACGCCTTCTTGTGCTTTGTAACTCTGGTTCTATTAATGGTTCCAGCAGTAATCTCTAAAAAGATGAACATTCATTTGCCATCACCTTTGGAAATCATTATCTTATTCTTTATTTTTGCAGCGGAAATACTTGGTGAAATTGCCAGTTTCTATACCCTGCATCAGGGCTGGGATACCTGGTTACATACCATCAATGGTTTCTTATGTGCAGCCATTGGCTTCTCGCTGGTGCACTTATTGAATGAATATGATCCCAAAAGATTCAAACTGTCACCCCTGTATATGACCTTAATGGCCTTCTGTTTCTCAATGACTGTTGCCGTATTATGGGAATTTGGTGAATATACTATGGATCATTATTTCCTGTTTGACGCTCAAAAAGACTTTGTAGTCAATCAGTTTGCCTCAGTCTACTTTGATGAAACCGGTCTAAACAACCCAATTGTCTTAAAGAATATCGTCAATACCACAATAACTCTGGCTGATGGAACTATCTATCAGATACCAGGCTATCTTGATATCGGTATCATCGATACTATCAAAGATATGTTTGTAAACTGCGTGGGTGCTCTTGTTTTCTGCCTTATTGGCTACTGTTCATTAAGCAGCGATAAGTATAACTTTATCGTTTCCTCACTTGTACCAAAAAGAAAAGACAAGCATAATAATTAAGGGAGAAAAGAAAAATGACAGGAAAAGTAAAATGGTTTGATAATACCAGAGGCTTTGGCTTTCTGACTGGTGATAATGGCGAAGAAGTATTCGTTCACTATTCACAGATTGTATGCGAAGGCTTTAAAACCCTGGTAGAAGATCAGAAAGTCACTTATGAAGTAAATCATAGTGATAGAGGTCTAGAAGCTATCAACGTAATGCCTAAATAAACATCACGGGAACTTTTAGTTCCCTTTTGTTTTGTGCTTTAATAATCATCAATAACGACAAATGTGCCCCATAAGGGCACATTTATATTTTATTTACATTCTTGGTAGATACAATACCCACACCAGTTCCAGCCACATTTTCAATTAAGACATCACCAATCTTTACCGGGGCTTTAACTGCTGTCTTCTTGATAACTTCCATTACCTCAAAGATCTTATGCTTGTTGATGGCTTCCTTACTCTTGCAGGAAACCCTGTTTAGTTCACCATCTATTACTTCAATTGAAGAAGTAACAACTCTTACTGGATTAGTAACTTCATTTCTGGCATACTTTTCTCCATTTGGACAGGTATTGCCACTAACCTTAATATCTTCAGCTACTGTAACCGTCAGGTTACAACCCATTGGACAGCCAATACAAATCATTTCGATATTTTCCATTATTCACCATCCCTTAAAGACAATACAATCTTATCTGCATCTACCAAATCCTTCTTATTGATAAAGATTTGTTCCATTTCACCCGGTGCCAGAACCTTCTTCTTAAGACTTGAGATTTCCTTATCATTTACTTTCAGAACTATACGCTTATTCTTGTAGACATTAGCTACTCTAAAGCGAACAACGATTCTATCACTCATATTATTAATATCCAGCATCTGTGGAACAGTATAACGAATGCCGCCCTCGGTTTTAATTTCAATCAGCGAAGAACTTTCTCTATTATGCAAAAGATATTCAGCTGCATATTCACCAGCCAGTTTGGCCTCACTTGATACATAGTCAACCAAGTCATGAACATGCAAGACATTGCCACAGGCAAAAATACCCGGAATCGATGTTTCAAGATTATCCTTAACAATAGGACCACTTGTAATATTGGATAACTTAACAGAAGCCTTCTTGCTTAATTCATTTTCTGGTAACAGTCCGACTGATAACAGTAAGGTGTCACACTTGTATTCTTTTTCTGTTCCTTTAATGACCTGTCTTTTCTCATCGACTTCTCCAATCACAACCCCTTCAAGTCTATCCTTGCCTTTAATATCAATCACGGTATGGCTTAATAGTAAAGGAATATCAAAGTCATTTAAACACTGGACTATATTTCTTTTTAAGCCACCAGAATAAGGCATCAGTTCAGCCACACAATTTACATGTGCGCCTTCCAGTGTCATTCTTCGAGCCATGATTAAACCAATATCACCAGAACCCAGAATTACTACTTCCTTACCTGGCAGATAGCCATCAATATTGATGAGTTTTTGGGCTGTACCAGCTGAATAAATACCAGCTGGTCTAAAGCCCGGAATATTTAAGGCACCCCTTGGTCTTTCACGACAGCCCATAGCCAGGATAATTGCTTTAGCTTCAATGATATTTAAACCCTCATCCTTAGAGACATAAGTCACCTGTTTATCTTTATTTATATCGATAACCATGGAATTGAGTTTATATTCAATTTCACTTTCAATGACTTTATCAATATATCTTTGGGCATATTCGGGTCCTGTCAGTTCTTCTTTAAAGGTATGTAAACCAAAACCATTATGAATACACTGGTTTAAGATACCACCCAGTCTTTCATCTCTTTCTAAAATTAGTATCGAATCAATTCCCTTTTCTTTTAAAGAAAGAGCGCTGGCCAGACCTGCTGGACCACCACCGATAATTAACACATCATACTTTTTCATAAAGCCTTCTTTCCAGTAACTTACTCTTGGAATTATTCTTATTTATTTCTAAGATATCGACATTTAATTCTCTGGCTAATATTTCCATGACCTTAGGCATGCAGAAACCACCCTGACATCTACCCATACCTGCTCTTACTCTTCTTTTAATCGCATCTAAAGAAGTAGCTCTTAAAGGTCTGTTGATCACATCGACAATCTCGCCTTCGGATATTTCTTCACATCGACAGATGATATTGCCGTATAAAGGATTTTCCCTAATCAGCTTGGCTCTTTCATTTATATCCATATCTGCTAAACGCTTAAAATCTTCACGTTTATTAGCATAATTATCATTTCTTGATGGCTTTAAATCATTTACTATCATTTCGCTAATCATTTCCGCTATCGCTGGCGCACTTGATAAACCCGGTGACTCAATGCCAATAGCTTCATAGTAATTATTATCTAAAGAACGAATGATAAAGTCCTTGTTTTGTGGTCTCGATCTAAGACCTGAGAAAGAAGTGATGACCTTATTCATTGGGATATTATCAACTGATAATTTGCCTTTTTGAATAATCATATTCAAGTCTTCCTTGGTAGTAGCTGTAAACTCCTTATCTTCAATATCGGTAGCACTAGGA
Organism: Erysipelotrichaceae bacterium; assembly: GCA_030526485.1. Classification (GTDB taxonomy): domain Bacteria; phylum Bacillota_I; class Bacilli_A; order Erysipelotrichales; family Erysipelotrichaceae; genus Colivicinus. Next base: position 37,446 of record JAUNCS010000013.1, read on the forward strand.
CCTACTAAAAGATTGCCATGGACTGTTGGCGTTACCAGGACACCCTTACCTAAGGCTGTAGGCAACTGAAATAAAGTATGAGATACAAGGTTACCTATTTCCTTATCAAAGAGACAATAGTCACCCTTTCTTGGTGTCAGCTTTAAGTCATCATTGAATAATAAATTATGTATTTTATCGCCATATAGTCCAGCTGCATTAACGATACATTTAGACTGATATTCATTATTGATTAAATAGTAATCATCTACTCTTTCAATAGTCTTAACTTCCGTATTCAGCTTAATTTCTGAGCCATTTAAGATGGCATTCTCGGCGAAGGCAATTGTCATATCAAATGGACAGACAATGGCAGCTGTAGGGGCGTATAAGGCCGCTACAACATCTTTTGACAGATGTGGCTCTAATTCCCTTGCCCTGTCGCCATCAATGATTTCCAGGTCTTTAACGCCATTATTTACGCCACGTTCATAAAGTTCCTTTAAACCATCAATCTGTTCTTCATCAAAACAAAGAACCATTGAACCATTATTAAGATAAGAGAAATGCAAGTCTTCACTTAACTGTTTAATTAATTCCGCACCCCTGACATTCAGCTTAGCCTTTAAAGTACCATTCTTCGCATCAAAACCCGCATGAATAATGGCACTGTTAGCCTTGGAAGTACCGGAACAGACATCCTCTTCCTTTTCCAGCAAAAGGGTCTTCAACTGGTATTTAGAAAGTTCGTTTAAAATGGCGCAACCAGTTACACCACCACCTATTATTATTACGTCGTACATCATTAAGTTCATTTTATAATATTTAAAGATGAATGAAATAGTTCCTGCAGTATATACTGCCCTAAAAATCTTTAAAGACAACGGAATGGAAGGCTATCTGGTTGGTGGCGCCGTCAGAAGCTATCTTTTAGGTACTGAAATAAAAGACTACGATATCACTACCAATGCCCCACCTGTCACCACCAAAAGACTGTTTGCCAATTATCCCTTATATACCATTGGTGAAAAACATGGCACCGTGGTCGTAACTATTGATGGCGTTAAGATTGATATCACTACTTATCGAAGTGATGTGGAATATATCGATCACCGTCATCCCAAGGAAGTAGTCTTCTCCGATAATTTATTGGAAGATTTAAAAAGAAGAGACTTTACCATCAATGCCCTGTGTCTGAATATAGACAATAAGTTAATCGATGAATTTAATGGTCTTGAAGACCTAAATAATAAAATCATCAGAGCTATTGGTGACCCTAATACCCGATTCTATGAAGACGCCTTAAGAATACTAAGAGCCCTGCGCTTTTCTTCAAGACTGAACTTCACCATTGAAGAAAAAACCAAGGAAGCGATGTTTAAGAATAAACATCTTTTAGAATATATTTCCAATGAAAGAAAAAAAGAAGAACTCTTATATATCCTGGCTACCAAGAACAGATATCAGACCATTAATGAATACTTATCCATTTTCAATACCTTCATTCCTTTTAAAGAAACTGATAAAAAGATTGATGACTTCTCCAATGAATACTATGCCTTATCTTATCTTTTAAGCAGTTGTGAAAAAGTAAATCTTAAAGAACTGAAGTTTTCCAGAAATGAAATCTTCTTAATTGAAGCTTTAATTGAAGCTACAAATACCGACTTAAAAAATGATTACAACTTCATTTCTCTTTTAAGTGATCCTTTAGCCAAAGATATTCTTACTTATTTAGAGGAACTATATGACATTGATTACCATAAGCGTTATAAGCTTTTAAGTGAATATATTATCACTATCGATGACTTGACCATCAGTGGTAATGACCTGATAAATATGGGCTACAGTGGCAAACATATTGGGGAAATCAAGAAAGAACTATTGGAAAAGATACATCGAAAAGAGCTTAGAAACGACCATAGCAGCCTTCTTAAGTATCTGGAAACAAAATGATATAATCTTACAGATGGAACTTAGAAATATTAGTGATAAAGTAATGGATGACTTTGTCGAAACAAGCGACAAGTCACATTTTATGCAGACCAGTGCCTGGGGTGATGTCTCTAAAAATAGAGGCTACATCATTCATCAGCTTGGTTTATACAACAATGAACAACTATTAGGAACAGCCCTTCTTTTAGAAAAGAAGGTTTTAATGTATTCAACATTCTATTGTCCAAGAGGCTTCATTCTGGACTTTAAAAATAAAGAACTGATTAAAGAAATGCTTAAACAGCTAAAAGACTACTGTTATAAACATAATGGTCTTTATTTAAAAATTAATCCAGATCTGATCATTGCCAAGCTGGATGATGAATGTAATCGTAAAGAAACAGATGAAGGCAACTTTGAACTGATTGAATTCTTTAAGGAAAATGGTGGCAGCTTTAGAGGCTTTACTACTACTTTCTCCGAATCAAGTGCTCCACGCTTTACCTTTAGAGTAAATGTTGAAAGAAGCGAAGAAGAAATCTTTAATGGTTTACATAACACTACCAGAAAGATTCTAAAAGACAAGAATCCTTATAAAGTAAGCATTACCAAGAATGATCCTAATGCCCTGGAAGACTTCTATCAGGTCATGAAAGAAACTTCTATTCGAAAGAAGATGTATATTGAACCATATACTTACTTTGAAAACTTCTATAAGGAACTGGCCAATAAAGATGAAGCTGATATCTATGTAGCTTCAATCAATACCAATGAGTTAAAAGAAATCTTCAATAATAAACTGGCTAATGTCGATAAAGAAATTGAAGATGTAAATAAAAGACCTGATGGCCCTAAAAAAGAAAACAAACTAAAAGATCTTGATCAGAAAAGAAACAAGGTCTTAAAACTTAAAAAAGAAGTTGATGAATTAAAGAAAGAAAGAATTGTTCTTTCATCAATTATTACTGCCAGGTTTGGTGATAAGGTCTGGACTATTCATGGTGGCAATTCTGATGAACTATTATTCTTAAATGCCAACTATGAACTTTACTACCACATCTTATTAGATTCAAAAGCCAATGGCTATAAGCTGGTAGACTTCTATGGGTCTGAAGGTAAGGTTGATAAGTCTTCCCAGATTTATGGCATCTATTTATTCAAGCTGAGATTTGGTGGTGACTTCGATGAATTCATTGGCGAATTTGACTTTATCTATCGCCCATTCATGAATTCTTTAATTACTACTTTATTAAAGAGCAGAAGAAAGATTAAATATCTATTATCCGTTAAAAGAAAATGATTATTGAAATAAGTAAAGAAGAATTTGATTTTGAAGCCAAGCTGTTCCCAGACTTAACTTTCTATCAGAGTTCTAACTGGGCCGCTTTAAAATCATACACTGGCTGGAAAGCCCTGTATTTAAAATATCTTGAAAATAACAGTGTTGAAGGACTGGGCCTTTTCTTATTGAAGAAAATGCCTTTATTAAATGCCTATCTGGCCTATAGTCCTAGAGGCTATTTAATTAACTACGCTGATATTGAACAGTTAAAAAACTTCAACAATGAATTATTACCATTCTTAAAAAAGAAAAAAGTCTTCCAGTTAATTATTGATCCCTATGTCTTATTACATGATAGAGACATCAATGGTGATATTAGAGAAGACTCTTTCGATAATACCTATATTGTCGAAACACTAAAAGAGATTGGTTATCGTCATAATGGCTATAACCTTTACTACGAAAATCTGCAGCCCAGATGGCTGTTTAGATTAAATATCAAAGACAAGTCTTTTGAAGAACTGACTAAGGACTTTAAGAAAGAAGCTAAAAGAAGAGCTTCCAAGAAAGACTTATTCGCTATTAATGTAAGAGAACTAAATAAGGATGAAGTACCGGTCTTTAAGAACCTGATGAATATGACCAGTGTCCGCAAAGGCTTTATTGATAGACCCCTGGGTTACTATCAGCAGATGTATGATACCTTAGGTAATGGTATCTTACGCTATATGGTAGCGGAAATTGATACCGATAAGTGTAGAGAAAATATTGAAACGGAAATTGCCAAGGAAGAAGCTAAGCTGGCTAAGCTTGAACTTCATAAAGAACGCAATGAAGGCAAGATTAAGGAAGAACTGGTTACTATCAATTCTTTAAAGAAAATTGTTGATAAGGTCAATGAATGCCAGAAAGAAAGAGGCAAGATAGTTCCGCTATCGGTAGTATGTCTTTTAACCTATGGCAAGGAAGCCATAATGTTGCTGGCGGGAAATGATGAAGACTACCTGCAGCAGTTTAATACTTCCAATATCATCGTCTCTGAACTAATTAAGCTGTGTAAGGAAGAAGGTTATTCGTATTACAACTTCTATGGCATCACTGGTAACTTTGATCCAAAGAATGAGCACTATGGCTTATACACTTACAAGAAGCAGTATGGTGGTGAAGTAGTAGAACTGATTGGTCAGTTTGAATATACAGTAAACAGTTTTGTTAAGTCACTGTACGATAAGATGTTAAAGGTCTACAAACTCACTAAGAGGTAGATTATAGCCGATATAGCACAGGGGTAGTGCAACGCCTTCGTAACGCGTAGGTCGGGGGTTCAAATCCCTCTATCGGCACCATTTAACGAATTAGAATCTCATAATGAGATTCTTTTTTTATAAAGAAAAGAGACTATTTCATATAGTCTCTTTAGCTTAAGAATATTCTTAATAATTTCTTATATAAACCATTGGTATATGGCTGATAACGCATTGGTAAATCCAGCCAGCACTTCTTATCTACTATTGATTTCTTATGTGAGAAGGCTTCAAAACCAAACTTGCCATGGTATGTCCCCATACCACTTTCGCCTACTCCTCCAAAGCCCATTTCTGAAGTAGCCAGGTGAATTATCACATCATTGATGCATCCTCCACCATAGCTTAATTCTTTCATTACTCTATTAATATGTTTCTTATCCTTAGAGAAGATGTATAAAGCTAAAGGCTTAGGTTTATCCTTTAATTCAGCAACTACAGTATCAAAATCCTCATAAGTCATTATTGGCAGTAATGGCCCAAAGATTTCTTCTTTCATGATTAGATCATCCTCGGTAATATCGCTTAAGATTGTTGGTTCTATCTGGTTTGTTTCAATATTGAAATTACCACCATAAGTAAGTTTATCCTTATTGATTAAACCGATTAAGCGATTAAAATGCTTACTGTTAATAATCTTTCCATAATCCTTATTGTTTAATGGACTATCACCAAACTGCTTCTTAATTTCTTTAATAAGCTCTTTTGTAAATTCACTTACTACTTCCTTATCACAAAGAATATAATCAGGAGCTACACAGGTCTGATCGCAGTTTAAGAATTTACCAAAGACAATTCTTTTAGCTGATAGTTTTAAATCCGCACTTCTATCAACAATACAAGGACTCTTGCCACCAAGTTCCAATACGACTGGTGTTAAATTATCAGCAGACTTTCTTAAGACTTCCTTACCAACATTCTGACCACCAGTAAAGAAGATAAAGTCAAATTTCTGATCAAGCAGTTCTTTATTTTCTTCTCTGCCTCCTCTTACAACCGCAACATATTCTTCACTAAATACTTCTTTTATAATCTTTTCAATTACAAGCGATGTATTACCCGAATAAGCACTTGGTTTTAGTATTGCGGTATTACCAGCAGCTATCGCATCCACTAATGGTTCCATTGTCAGCATGAATGGATAGTTCCAGGGACTCATGATTAATGTATTTCCATAAGGAACAGTTTCAATAAAACTGTTAGAAGCAAACTGAGCAAGAGGAGTATAAACGCTCTTTCTTTTAGAAAATCGGCGTACATGCTTAAGCATATAAGAGATTTCGGTATAAACCATACCTACTTCGCACATAAAGCCCTCAGTTTCGCTTTTTCCTAAATCTTTGTATAAAGCCTCATATATTTCTTTTTCATTGTCCTGAATGGCTTTATATAGCTTTCTTAGGTGACTGATACGATAATCAACATCCAAAGTAGCACCACTTTTAAAGAAAGCTCTCTGCTTAGCCAGTAATTCCTTAATTTCCATCTTCACTCCAATCAGCTATCTGGTAATAGTAATCAATAATTTCCTTTTTAGTCTTTAAGACTGGTACCGGATATAAAGGATTAGCCTCTTTTTCCGCATATGTAGCCATCTTTTCAATATCCGTTTTTTAACGAATTTCCCGAGAATTCTCCCACTTCTATAAGTGGAGAGATGAGTCGGGTTTTTATATGCA
>JAUNCS010000014.1 GCA_030526485.1 Erysipelotrichaceae bacterium
CCTTCTATCTCTCTATATAATCTTTGGTGATTAGACATATATTCATCCAGTATTTCCAGATAAGAAGTAGAAATAGCTCTAACCTTGCGATTCTTGCTGATTTGACTTAATGGATAGTCGAAAAACTCATCAAAATTCTTATAATGGAATTCTTGTATTCCCAATGATAATAATTGACTATCTTCAACAGGTTTTCCCTGGAAATTAAATTTAAGAAATTCATGGGTTTTTACATCATATTCTACTTCTAAGCCCTTAGAAAACTGATAGAACTCACAATGAACTCCCTTCCAGACCTCATCTCTTAGCATATGCCTTATCATCGATTTTAGCTGTTCGCCTTTTACCATTAATAAGTAAATCGGATCATCATATGGAAAACATTCCATTAAATTCTGATACATGACTATTGGTCCTAAAGACTCATTTCGAATACTGCCTGAGCCCATCAGGAAAATATCAACACCCAGACTTTCCTGTAAGATATCCGATACAAGATTGCCCAAAGCTGTTTCCTGGTTTCGATTAGGATGAGTCAACACAGTTTCAAAACGGGTAATTACACGATTATATTTTTCATCAGTCTTGGTCTTATAACGATTAATCAGATTTTCGATATCAGTATCAATTGGGCAATGGCCACTATCAATTGGTACTGTTTCCCACTTAAAGGAATCAATATTGTTCTTATCGGTATCAACCATAATATCGAAACGACCTATGCAATCCGTACCAGTACCAGCCTGAACAATTACAATGTCATTTATCGTAATAGCTTCCTTAGGCAGAGTATGGGAGTGGCCACCAATAATCACATCAACACCCCAGGCCGGATCAATACTGGCTGCCAGCTTCTTGTCTTCTTCATAGCCAATATGCGTTAAGACTACCGTTAAATCGATATCCATAGCCTTATGGGCATTACAGATTCTGCCTACCTCATAGGCAGCTTCTTCCACATTGACAATACTGCCCACAAGAATATCAGTCTTGGTTTGGGACATCACTTCTTCGGTTAAGATACCAATAAATAGAATCTTCATCCCATCGATTTCAATGATTTCATAAGGCTTAAATAAACGGGCATTATTAGTAGTGATGTGAAGATTGGCATTAATAATTGGAAACTTGGCACACTTTTCAATAAATAAAAGATGTGAAAGACCATAGTCCGTTTCATGATTTCCTAAAGTAACCACATCAGGTGATAACATATTCATAATCTCAATTGTTGATAGTCCTTTAAACTCGCTATCAATAACTGAGCCCCTGAACATATCACCAGCTATAGCGTACAGGACATTGTTTTCTTCGCTTCTAACCTTATTAATATAGCCTGACAACATGGAAATACCGCCAGTCAGGGTATCATTTACGTCTTCAGCCAGAAAGTCACCATGCATATCATTTGAATGCAAAAGCACCAGCTTCTTTAAATTTTTCATATTATTATTTCCCTTAGTGACAAGCACTACATCTTCTTATCTACATTTTATCGTGATATCCTTTGAGTATGAAACTGATAATTTGCTTAGACGACAATAATGGCATGTCCTTCAATAAGAGACGCCAGACCCGTGATATTAAGATGAGAGAACATCTTTATAAGAAACTGAATGGAAACAGATTATTAATCAGTCCTTATAGTGAAAAACTATATAGCGGATATGAAAACGTTCTTGTATCCGATAATTACTTAGAGATAGCTCAAGAGAATGATTACATCTTATCGGAAATCGATGATATTACCGATATATTAGATAAATGTGAAGGTCTTATCGTCTATTACTGGCATCGAAGCTATCCAAGTGATTTTAAAGTAAGTATTCCCAATTCTTTTAAAATCATCAATAGTGAAGACTTTAGTGGCAAAAGCCATAATCAGATAAGTTATGTGGAGTATAAAAATGAACAATATTAAGAAAAAACTGATCAGTATCTTACTGTTAATACTATTAGGGGCAGGCTATCTCTTTATAAATGAAGTACTGGACCCTATCTTAAATACCAATCCCCCAGTAAATGTCTATCTGGGAAATGATCCATCTTTACAAGAACATCCCAAAGCACCCGAAAGAGACTGGTTAAATAAGTTTGCTATGCCTGAATATGCTGGTGAGGCCTATGTGGTAATCAATAATAATGAGCCTTTCTTTGATACCAAGACTTTAAAGGCTGATCCTTATGAAATCTATTATGACTTGGATGAATTAGGAAGATGTACACTGGCTGATGCGGTAGCCGGACTGGAAACTATGCCTACTGAGAAAAGAGAAAAGATGAGCGAGGTTAAGCCAACCGGTTGGCATAACAATAAATATGATCAGAGCCTGGTTGATGGACAACTGTTATATAATCGCTGTCATTTAATCGCCTTTGGTCTTTGTGGTGAATCAGCTAATCCTTATAATCTGGTAACTGGTACCCGTTACTTCAATACCGTTGGCATCAATGACTTTGAAAATATGGTTATGGACTATATTAAGGAAACCGGTAATCACGTAAGGTATCGTGTCACTCCAGTATTCAGTGGAAATAATCTGGTTTGCGATGGTCAGTTAACGGAAGCATACTCTATCGAAGATAATGGCGAAGGTATCTGTTTCTGTATCTGGTCATTTAATGTACAGCCTGGTATTGTGATTGACTATAAAACCGGCGACAACTGGCTGGATGAGTCTTATTCAAAAGACTATGATTATGTAATCAATATTTCAAAGAAAAAAGTACACGCCAAGGATTGTGAAGGCGTAAGCAAGATGAGTGAAGGTAATAAACAATACTACAGCGGTAATCTTGAAGACTTATTATCTAAGGGTTATGTATTGGATAATGCGTGTCTAAACTAAACAAAAGATGAGAACTATGAAATTCTCATCTTTTGTTTATATAAACATCAGCATGTAATGTGGGAGAGTTATTTTTGAATCAACTCTTCCATTTCTTCCATTAATATATTTCAAAGCAATTGAAGGCTTAAATTCATCAATAAAAGAATTTAGCGATGGAGTCACAGAATTACCAGCCTTTATTTCCACAGGGATAACTTCCCCATTTTTTTCAATCAAAAATTCGATCTCATGAATATCATCAGGTTTATAGTAATAAAGGTTATATCCCCTTTTTACCAGACACTCAGCGGCAACATTTTCGTAGATACCACCCTTGGCATTTCCTTTTATTGTGTTATTTAAAATAGCGGCCTTGGTTTCAAACCCATACATACAAGTTAATAAGCCTGTATCATTTATATACAATTTAAACTGTTCATTATTAGCATTAGCCATCAGAGGAATATAAGGCTCATGGATGTTATAGCAGGCATTAACCATAGCTGAATCCTTTAACCATTTAACACTACCACCATATTTTCTTCTGGTCTGCCCCTTTTCAACGGTTGAATACTGGAACTTTTTTAATTCCTTGGCAAGCTGTTTTGGAATAGCGTCATAACACATACGTACATATTGTTTTTCTCTGCCTACTGCATGTTTGGAAATATCATCCTGATATTCGGACAAGATATCATTTTGTATTCTATTAACTCTAGAAAAATCTTTATATGTCACAAAGTCGGCGACTACCTCTGGCATACCGCCAACAACCATATATTCTCTAAATAGTCCTTCGTATTTATTGTGTATAACGTCCGGAATCTGCTCTTCGGTGTCCAAATAAGATTTTAGATTTCCAATAGCCTCATCATTATAACCGTTAGCCCACAAGAATTCTTCAAAGTCAAGGGAATACATGGTTAAATTCCTTTCATAGCCTACCGGAATTGACGAAGGTATTTCTACACTTTTATCATCATCTTCACCATAAGACAGACCTAATAAAGACCCTGATAAGACAACATCATAACGTAAATCTTCAGCCAAGAATTTTACAGCGGTTCTTGCATTGCCACAGCACTGAATTTCATCAAGAAAAATTAAAGTATTACCAGGTATTAGATTAATGTTTGGAATTAGACCAGACATTTTTTTATATATTTCATCCGGTGTAAGACTGCCTTCAAAAATCATTTTTCTTTCTGGTTCTGAGAAAAAATCAATATAGATAAAAGATTTGTATTCATTTTTCCCAAATTCTTTCAAAATAAAAGACTTACCAACCTGACGAGCACCTTTTACAAACAAGCACTTTTTTAATCCGTTTTCTCTTCGTTCCTTTTTCCAACTAAGAAGTTCGTTATAAACCTTTCTTTTAAGCATTATTTTTACCTCTATCTATATATATGATACATAAAATCCAGGTATCAATAAACAATAAAATACATAAAATCTAGGTATTGAATTGCTGATTTTTGCATAAAATCAAGGTATCAAAATGCTGAAAATTGCATAAAATCCAGGTATTACTTAAAAATTAAGATGATAATACCCAGGACTGTAAGCACAATACCTACTGCCCTATTTAAGGTTTCCGGCTTAGCCTTATTAGCGAAGACAGCTGCAATTCTAGCCCAGACAAAAGTAAAGAAAATGCATAAAGCCATAATCATAAGATCTGGTGCATTGCCAAATGAGAAGTGTGATAAAGCTCCAGTTAAGGCTGTAAAAGTCATAATGAAGACACTGGTACCAACTGCTGATTTTAGTTCGTAGCCTAAGACGCTGGTCAGTATCAGAAGCATCATCATGCCCCCACCTGCCCCAACAAAGCCACAGATAAAGCCAACCATTGAGCCACACAACAATGAACCGATTAGCTGTTTCTTCTTACTCACAGCTTCCATATCACTCTTGGTAGTCATTACTGGTTTTAAGATAAACTTAATGCCTAAAAATAGAGTCATGACAGTTGAAAATGAGCCCATGGTTCTGGCAGGTACAATACTTGATACATAGCTGCCAACTACTGTAAATATCAGGACCATGGCCATCATCAATAAGCCGCGCTTAATATCCAGGTTTCCATGTTTCTTATAGGTATAAGCTGATACGGCGCTGGCCAAAACATCAGATGATAAGGCAATGCCTACTGCGGTATAGGGTTCAATATGTAAAAATGTTATCAGCATGGGACTGATTACAGCTGCTGCACTCATACCAGCAAAGCCTGTACCTAAACCTGCTCCCATACCTGCTAAAAAAGTAATAAATATAATAAATAATGTACTCATAATTATTTTTCCTTTAATTCATATTCTTTCTTTAAACTGTTTTCAATCTTTAACATCACTTCTCTAAAAGACTGCTTATCTTCTTCAGTAATACTTTGATCAATCACTTTAATAAATTCATCTCTTTCTCTTCTGGCAAAATCAACAATTACTTCTGCCTTTTCACAAGGAATAAGATGATACTTCTTCTTATCTTTTTCATCGACCTCTTTTCTTAGATAGCCCTTATCAATTAATGATTTAACTGCCAAAGAAACATGTGACTTGGCAATTTTCTTATAGCGAACTACATCAGCCGCTGTATTTAAACTAGGGTTATTAGAAACAAAGGCTAAGACATCAACTTCAATAGCCGATAATTCAAAGCTCTTCATTATTTTCTTGCGATGATAGTCATAGGCTTCTTCAAACTCACGAATAAAATTCCAGAATGGTAATAATTCCATAGACCCTCCTTAGTTCAAAAACGAACAAGTATTACTATAGTTCTATTTTGAACTAATGTCAATGATAAGATAGAGATATGAATATCGAAAACAAAATACAGTCCATCTATGATAATTTAAGGCCAAATAGATACGGACTAAAGAAATACTTAATAAAAGATAACAAGAAACATCCCTTTGCGATAATCTGTCCAGGGGGAGCCTATGGCAAAGTCTGTTCCTATGTTGAAGGAATGCCAATAGCTAAAGAATTAAATAAACTGGGCTATCACGCCTTTGTTGTGTACTATCGCACAAATGAAAAAGCTATTTATCCTAACCCTCATGAAGACCTGTATAAAGGAATAAGCGAAGTATTAAATAATAAGGATAAGTGGAATTTAGATACAGACAAGTGGTCATTGTGGGGTTTTTCAGCAGGTGGACATTTAGTATCTAGCTACTGTACGTTGGATTATGATTTAAAACCCGAAGTATTAGTTCTAAGTTATCCAGTCATCACCTTGAAAGAATATACTCACAAAGGTACTTTAAAGAATCTTTTAGGTATAAATCCTGATTTAGAATTAATCGAAAGATTATCGGTTGAAAATAATGTGAAAGAAGACTATCCCCCTACTTTTATCTGGAATGGGGATGCTGATAAAAGCATTGATCCTATCAACTCTAAAATGATGGTAAAAGCTTTAAATCTATCCGGCATTAAATACGAATACAGAGAATATGAAAATGTGGGTCATGGAGTAGGCTTAGCCAAAGGGACCAATGCTGAAAACTGGCTTAATGAAGCTCTTGATTTCATAAGCAAATTATAGAAAAACGTCGTTACAGTTTAACCATAACGACGTTCGTTTTTATTATTAGATATCGTGTTCGCAATATACACAACGTCTCTTATTGTTTCTAATAACTGACTTGTGCTTTAATTCCTGCTCACACTGACTGATGCACTTAGGATTAGTACACTTGTATTCATCACTCAGGGCATCACTTGGCATCAATGACACCTTATTCTTATCTTCTGCTTCATTTAAAAGCTTAAGTATTAAGGCCATACGCATATATTTGCCATATAGAGTCTGCTTAAAGTAAACAGCGCGTGGATCATCATCAACCGCTACTGAGATTTCATTTACTCGAGGAAGCGGATGAAGAATCTTCATATCACTCTTGGCTGTTAAAAGCTTTTCCGGATTTAGGATATATGAATCCTTTAGTCTTAGATATTCTTCTTCACTGTCAAATCTTTCTTTCTGAATTCTTGTCATATAAAGAATATCTAAAGAAGGCATAGCTTCTTCAAGTGAAGTTGTAACAGTAAAACTGTCTTGATCCTTGTCTTCTAAGACATAGTCAGGACACATCAATTCTTTTGGTGAAATAAGTACAAACTTGACGCCTTCGTATCTAGACATGGCATTGATTAAAGAATGAACAGTTCTACCATACTTTAAATCGCCACATAGACCAATAGTCAAATTATCCAAATGACCTTTTTCACGATAAATAGTTAATAAATCAGCTAAAGTCTGGGTAGGATGACAATGTCCACCATCACCTGCGTTAATAATTGGTACATCACCATTTTCACTGGCTACCAATGCTGCACCTTCAATGAAGTGACGCATTGCAATGATATCAACATAGTTAGATACTACCTTGATAGTATCAGCTACTGATTCACCCTTGGCAGCTGAAGAAGTGGCACCACCTGTCATTGAAATGACATTACCACCAAGTTCATACATAGCTGCTTCAAAAGACATTCTGGTACGGGTTGAAGGTTCAAAGAACAGTGTAGCAATCTTCTTACCTTCACAGCTTTTGGAATACTTTTGAGGATTATCAATGATATCGTTAGCTGTTTTTAATAAGTCATCAAGTTCTTCAACACTTAAATCTAAGATATCAATTAAGCTTCTCATTAGCCAATCCAGCTTTCATCACTAGGATTGTTTCTAAACTGAATAAGTCTAGCAACATCTTCTTCCTTAATGTAGCCTTCCTTAGCTGCGATATTAGCGATTACATCGAAGTTAGAAAGAGAAACATTCTTAACATTAGCTTCAGCAAGTCTTTCAAGACCCTTCTTCATACCATATGTAAAGATAGATACGATACCAAGAACTTCAGCACCATTTTCTCTTAAGATATTCACTACTTCGATTACTGAACCACCAGTTGAGATTAAATCTTCAACGACAACTACTTTCTGACCAGGTAATAATTTACCTTCGATCTGATTCTTGCGGCCATGGTCCTTAGCACCAGATCTTACATAGCCCATTGGTAAACCAAGGATATGAGCACTAATAGCTGCATGAGCAATACCAGCAGTTGAAGTACCCATTAATACTTCACATTCAGGATAGTTTTCCTTAATTAACTGAGCCAGACCTTCTTCAACATCACATCTTACTTCGTGGTCTGATAAAGTTAAACGGTTATCGGTATAAACAGGAGACTTAATACCAGAAGCCCAAGTAAATGGTTCTTCTGGTCTAAAGAATACTGCCTTAATTTTTAATAAATCTTTTGCGATCTTTTCACTTAATTCCATATGCACTCCTTAGTCAACGAATTCTCTAACACATCTTCTGTAAGCTTCTACTGGATCAGCAGCCTGTGTAATAGGACGACCTACTACAATGTAGTCTGAACCAATCTTCTTAGCTTCTTCTGGAGTCATAACTCGCTTCTGATCACCCTTGGCACCATCAGCAAATCTAACGCCTGGAGTTACAGTTAAGAAATCATTGCCACATCTTTCATGAACCTTGCTAGATTCAAGAGGTGAACATACAACACCATCAAGGCCTGCTTCCTTAGCTCTTTGAGCGTAGTGCATAACTACTTCATCAATTGGTTCCTTGATTAACAGGTCAGCTTCCATTGAAGCCTGGTCTGTTGAAGTAAGCTGTGTAACCGCAATTAATAGAGGTCTTGTGCCATCGGCTCTAGTTAGACCTTCCTTAGCTGCTTCCATCATAGCTACAGTACCAGCGGCATGTAGGTTACAGATATCAACATCAAGATTAGAAAGAACAGCCATAGCCTTCTTTACAGTATTAGGGATATCGTGAAGTTTTAAATCAAGGAAGATTTTATGTCCTCTTCTTTTGATTTCTCTTACGATAGCTGGTCCTTCAGCATAATAAAGTTCCATACCAATCTTTAAGAAAGGCTTTTCTTCCTTAAAGTTATCAAGAAACTTGAAAGTTTCTTCAGCGCTGTTAAAATCACATGCAATAATTACGTCTCTACCCATTTTTTAAAACCTCCTATGAATTGATAGTTGAAATAGTTAGTGTTGTTTCTTCTAAAACATCAAGCAATACCTTAACAGTATCCAGTGATGTAAAGATTGTTGTGTTGTTCTCAGTAGCTAATTGTCTGATCTTAGCTCCATCTGTTTCTGCCGAAGCAGAAGAAATATCTCTGGTATTGATCACATAAGCGATATGACCCTGTCTGATCGCATCAGGGATTTCATTTGGATCTTCACTGATCTTCTTTAAGATATGTGTTCTAATACCATTTTCCTTTAAGAACTGAGCAGTACCCTTGGTAGCCTGGATATTGAAACCTAAGTTGTAGAATCTTCTAACCAGTGGAAGAGCCTCTTCTCTATCTTCCTTAGCTACAGTTACAAAGACTGTACCATAATTCTGAAGATGTGTACCAGCAGCCTGTAAAGCCTTATATAAAGCACGGTTTAACTTGTCATCATAACCGATAGCTTCACCAGTAGACTTCATTTCTGGTGACAGATAAGCATCAAGACCCTTGATCTTATTGAAAGAGAAGACAGGAACCTTTACATAGCTCTTCTTCTTTTCTTCTGGATATAGTTCAAAGATACCCTGTTCTTTTAAAGATTTACCTAAGATTACTTCAGTAGCAATATCCGCTAAAGAGTAACCTGTTGACTTTGATAAGAATGGAACAGTTCTACTAGAACGTGGATTTACTTCAATTACGAAGACATCTTCATTCTTATCAACAATAAACTGAATGTTATATAAACCAACAATGCCGATGCCTAAACCAAGCTTCTTAGCATATTGTAAGATGATTCCCTTTACCTTATTAGAAATAGAGAATGTTGGATAAACGGAAATTGAGTCACCAGAATGGACACCAGTTCTTTCAACCAGTTCCATGATACCTGGGATAAAGACATCTCTGCCATCACAGATTGCATCAACTTCTACTTCTTTACCAAAGACATATTTATCAACAAGTACTGGCTTGTCTTCATCGATTTCTACCGCTGTCTTTAAGTAGTGTCTTAGCTGTTCTTCATTAGCGACAATCTGCATTGCACGACCACCCAAAACAAATGAAGGTCTAACAAGCACTGGATAGCCAATTTCTGTAGCGGCCTTAACACCATCTTCAATATTGGTAACTGCTTTACCCTTTGGCTGAGGGATATTTAATTCAGTTAAGACTTTTTCAAATGAATCTCTGTTTTCAGCCTTTTCAATTGCAGCACAATCAGTACCGATAATCTTAACGCCTCTATCCATTAATGGCTGAGCCAGGTTGATAGCTGTCTGACCACCTAAAGAAGCGATAACGCCCTCTGGTTTTTCAAAGTCAATGATTGCCATAACATCTTCTGGTGTTAATGGTTCAAAGTATAACTTGTCACTGGTTGTATAGTCAGTTGAAACAGTTTCTGGATTGTTGTTGATAATGATTGCCTCATAGCCAGATCTCTTAATAGTCTGAACAGCATGAACTGTAGAGTAGTCAAATTCAACACCCTGGCCGATTCTGATTGGACCAGCACCAAGAACGATAATCTTCTTCTTATCAGTTAATCTTGAATCATTATTACCAGTATAAGAAGAATATAGATAAGCAATATATTTACCAGTATGTAGAGTATCAACCATTCTGAAGGCTGGTACAATACCGTTTTCTTTTCTTAAATTGTAAACTTCAAGTTCTTCACAATCCCAAAGAAGAGAAATTTCTTCATCGCCAAAGCCCATGACCTTAGCTTCTTTTAATACTTCAACATTATTCTTATTAGCCTTTAACTTTTCTTCCATAGCCACAATCTTCTTGAAAGATTCTAAGAATAATTCAGTGATCATTGTTACTTCATGAAGCTTTTCGATTGATTCGCCTCTTCTTAATAATTCAAAGACGCCATAGACATTGTCATCCTTAAATTCAGCGATATAAGCATAGATTTCTTCGGTAGACATCTTATCAAACTTGGCAAGATGCGCATGGCAGACACCAGTTTCTAAAGATCTTACTGACTTTAAGAAGCATTCTTCAAGGTTAGAACCAATACCCATTACTTCGCCTGTCGCCTTCATTTGTGTACCTAGGGCATTAGGTGCAGAAGTGAACTTATCAAATGGGAAACGTGGGAACTTGGCTACGATGTAGTCCAAGCTTGGTTCAATAGCAGCTGTACCACCAGCTACTGGAATTTCTTCAAGTGACATACCCATGGCAATCTTAGCTGTTACTCTAGCAATTGGATAACCTGATGCCTTAGAAGCCAATGCTGAAGATCTTGATACACGTGGATTTACTTCAATCAGGAAGTATTCACTTGAATTAGGATTTAAAGCGAACTGTACATTACAGCCACCTTCAATCTTTAATTCACGGATAATCTTGATAGCTGAGTCATTCAGCATCTTCTTATCATGATCATTTAATGAAAGGATTGGAGCAACAACGATTGAGTCACCAGTATGAACGCCAACTGGGTCAACGTTTTCCATACCGCAGATAGTAATTGCAGTGTCATTAGAGTCACGCATTACTTCAAATTCGATTTCCTTATAACCCTTAACACTCTTTTCAATTAATACCTGATGAACTGGTGAAAGTTTGAAGGCATTGATACCAACTTCAACAAGTTCTTCTTCGCTGTAGGCAAAGCCACCGCCTGTACCACCTAATGTAAAGGCAGGACGAAGAACTACCGGATAGCCAATTTCCTTGGCAGCTTCCTTAGCTTCTTCTAATGAATAAGTAATCTTACTTGGAATTACTGGTTCACCAATGGCTTCACACATTTCTTTAAATAATTCTCTATCTTCTGCTCTTTCAATAGATTCAGAAGAAGTACCAAGAAGCTTAGTACCGCATTCCTTTAAGATACCCTTCTTTTCCAGCTGCATAGCCAGGTTTAGACCAGTCTGACCACCGATACCTGGAACAATCGCATCAGGTCTTTCATATCTGATGATCTTAGCAATATATTCAAGAGTTAAAGGTTCCATATAAACCTTATCAGCGATTGAAGTATCAGTCATGATAGTAGCTGGATTTGAGTTACAAAGAATTACTTCATAGCCCTCTTCCTTTAGCGCTAAACAAGCCTGGGTACCAGCGTAGTCAAATTCTGCCGCCTGGCCAATGACGATTGGTCCTGAACCAATAATCAGTACTTTTTTTACATCCGTTCTCTTTGCCATAATTTTCTCCTTTAAATATTTTCACTCTTATAAGCAATCTTGCCATTACTTACAGTTAATAAACATTTTCCATATACTTCCATTCCCTCAAAAGGCATATTCACACCCATTGAAAGGAAGTCTTTACTGTCTATTTTGTATACCTCATTTAAATCAAAGACAGTGAACTCTCCTTCCTTAAAAGGAATGCCAAATCTCTTTCTTGGATTAATCGCCATCAGTTCAATTAATTTATCTAAACTGATGATTTCTGTTTTAACCAGGTTTGTATATAGTAATGGGAAAGCAGTTTCCAAACCAACAATTCCCATATTTGATTTTTCTAAGCCCTTAGACTTTTCTTCCAGACTGTGAGGGGCATGGTCAGTCGCAATCATATCGATTGTTCCATCTTTAAGTCCTTCAATTAAGGCCAGTCTGTCTTCTTCGGATCTGATAGGAGGATTCATCTTATAGAAACCATCTTCCTTTAAATCCATATCATTCATAATCAGGTAGTGCGGACCTACTTCACAAGTCACATCAGCACCCAGTTTTTTATATTTTCTGATAATATCTACAGTTTCCTTACAAGAAATATGACAGACATGAAACTTACAGCCTGTTTCAAGAGACAGTTTGCAATCTCTTTCCACTTCTACCCATTCTGAAGCTGAAGAGATACCTTTGTGATTGTGTAATCTCGCATATTCACCATCATGGA
This sequence comes from Erysipelotrichaceae bacterium, assembly GCA_030526485.1. Classification (GTDB taxonomy): domain Bacteria; phylum Bacillota_I; class Bacilli_A; order Erysipelotrichales; family Erysipelotrichaceae; genus Colivicinus. The sequence continues at coordinate 12,733 of JAUNCS010000014.1, forward strand.
TATAACCGCCATGAAGTAAGTCATTTACTTCACAATGCGCCACAATCATCTTATTTAAGGATTTAGCCTTAATCATGGCCTTCCTCATCATTTCTTCATCCTGTACACCCTTGCCATCATCGGTAAAGGCAATAGCTTTTTCCATCTCTTCCATCTTAGAAAGTTCTTCGCCCTGCTGTTTTACAGTGATGGAACCATATGGATAGACATCAATGACTGCATCCTTATCAATAATGTCGGTCTGTACCTTTAGATTTTCATAAGAATCAGGTACTGGATTTAGATTTGGCATTGTGCATACTGCAGTATAACCACCATGGGCAGCTGCCATAGAACCTGTTTTTATAGTCTCTTTATAAGAAAAACCCGGCTCACGAAAATGCACATGCACATCAGTAAAACCGGGAAATATAAAATATTTATTATCTAATAAAGACAAATCAACAGGAGAGTTATTAATATAGTTGATTTCATTTAGTTTGAATACGTTTGGACCCATACTATTTCTCCTTTTGTCTACAATAAGGCCGCAAGAAAAAGAAACATAATCATCCGTTTTCATCATCTTGCCGGCATCTCGTACCGTCTTAAAGACCACTAATATTCTATAATACTCAAGCACCATTTTCAATGAACAGAAGTGCAAAAAAATACTTTCTAAAAATATCTTATTTAAACATCGAAATCTTAGTGTAGAATTAGACAGGTATGTTTTTTGGAAGAGACATTTCTTGAATAAAAAGTCTCTTCTGATACAGAATACTCATTTGCCCTTATTAACAAGAAATTTAACTTTTGTTTTGATGAACTTTTTATCTTTCTTGGTCCAGAAGTACTTAAAAGACGATGAATAAAGGACTAAAAAAGATGTAAATATTTACAGAAAAACCATTCATTCAAATGTAAGAAATTTTCACGATTTTTTTCGTGCAAAAAAATAGTTGAAAGTTCAATCATATGGTAATATAAACTTACTTCGAGGAAAAAATTTAATAAAAATTCATATATAAAAGAAAAGGAGTTGGCTATGAAAGTTATTAAAAGAGACGGCACGATTGTCGATTATGAAGAGCAAAAAATCATAAACGCCATCTGGAAAGCTAATAATGAAGTAGATGAAAATGAACGTCTATCTTTATCACAAATCCATGACATCGTTAAATATATCGAAGGCATGGGCAAGGAAAGAATGCTTGTTGAAGACATCCAGGATATCGTAGAAACACGTATCATGGCTGAAAGAAAATATGTTTTAGCTAAGAAATATATTAAATATCGTTATACAAGAGAATTAGTCAGAAAATCTAATACTACCGATATGACTATTAAAGAGTTAATCGATGGTACTTCAGATTACTGGAATACAGAAAATTCTAATAAGAATGCCAGAATCGTAACTACTCAGCGTGACTATATCGCTGGTATTACTTCTACTGATATCACCAGAAGATTCTTACTTCCAAAGGATATCGTTGAAGCTCACGATAAGGGTATTATTCACTTCCATGATGCTGACTATTTTGCACAGAACGCTTTACATAACTGTGACTTAATTGATCTGGAAGATATGTTACAGAATGGCACAATGATCAATGGTGTCATGATTGAAAAACCACATCGTTTCTTAACCGCAGTGACTATCGCTACACAGATTATTACTGCTGTATCTTCTTCTCAATATGGTGGCTGTACTATCACAATGACACATCTGGCACCATTTGTTAGAGAATCATACAACAGACATGTACAGAAGTATCAGGAAAGAAACTTAAGCCCAGAACAGGTTGAAAAGTTTGCGATGGAAGATACAAGAAAAGAAATCTGTGATGGTGTACAGACTTTCCAGTACCAGGTTAATTCAATGACTACTACCAATGGTCAGGCTCCATTCCTGTCAGTAAATCTATACTTAGGTGAAACTGATGAATACAAGGAAGAATTAGCCATGATCATCGAAGAAGTATTAAGACAGAGAATCCAGGGTATGAAGAATGAAAAAGGTGTTTATATCACACCTGCCTTCCCTAAGCTTCTATATGTCTTAGAAGAAGACAATATCCATCCAGATTCTAAATACTTCTACTTAACAGAACTGGCTGCCAAGTGTACAGCTAAGAGACTGGTTCCTGACTACATCTCAGAAAAAGTAATGAAACAGTTAAAGGTTGATAAGAATGGTGAAGGTCATTGCTATCCATGCATGGGCTGTCGTTCATTCTTAACTCCATATCTTGATAAAGATGGCAAGCCTAAATACTATGGCCGTTTCAACCAGGGTGTTGTAACAATTAACTTAGTAGATATCGCTTTATCTTCTCATAAGGACTTAAATGAATTCTGGCGCATCTTTGATGAAAGACTGGAATTATGTCATAGAGCTCTTCAGGAAAGACATAAGCGTTTAGCTAATATCACTTCTGATGCTGCACCTATCTTATGGCAGAATGGCGCATTAGCTAGACTTAAGAAAGGTGAACCAGTTAAGGAATTACTATTAAATGGTTACTCTACTATTTCATTAGGTTATGCAGGTTTATATGAATGTGTTAAATACATGACTGGTAAATCTCATACTGATGAAGCAGAGGGTGAAGCATTTGGCTTAAGTGTAATGCAGAAAATGAATGACAAGTGTAATGAATGGAAACAGGCAGAACACATGGATTATTCAGTATATGGTACACCAATTGAATCAACTACTTATAAGTTCGCTAAGGCTTTAAAAGCTCGCTTTGGTGAAATCGAAGGTATTACTGATAGAGACTACATCACTAACTCATATCATGTACCAGTATTTGAAGAAATTGACGCGTTTGAAAAACTGCGCATTGAAGCTAAGTTCCAGAGATTATCTCCTGGTGGTGCTATCTCTTATGTAGAAACACCTAACTTAAATAACAATATTGAAGCTATTTTACAGGTTATCACTTTCATCTATGACAACATCATGTATGCTGAATTAAATACTAAGTCAGACTATTGCCAGGAATGTGGCTATGATGGTGAAATCTTATTAGATGACAATGCTGAATGGTATTGCCCTAACTGTGGTAACAGAGATCATACAAAACTAAATGTAGCTAGAAGAACTTGTGGCTATATTGGCACAAACTTCTGGAACAAGGGAAGAACAATGGAAATCAAGGACCGTGTTCTTCATATCGATAATAAAGATGCATAAAACCGGACAATAGTCTGGTTTTATATTAGAGGGGGAAGATATGCGCTACTCAGCAATTAGAAAAATGGACGTCGCCAACGGCAAAGGAATCAGAGTATCCATCTTTGTACAGGGTTGTGAGTTTCACTGCAAGAACTGTTTTAACTCTGATACCTGGTCATTTTCCGGTGGTAAAGAATTTAATGATGACATCATAAATGAAGTTCTTGAACTTGGAAGCAAGGACTATATTGCTGGTTTATCAATTCTGGGTGGTGAGCCTCTGCATCCCACAAATATTAATGGCGTTACTCTTTTGGCTAAAAAATGGAAAGAAAAGTATCCTGAAAAAAATATCTGGCTATGGACTGGTTTCTTATTTGAAGATAAAAAGAATGAAGAAATCATGCAGTATCTGGATGTTCTGGTCGATGGTCAATATGTTGATGAACTACATGACTTTAGACTAAAGTGGAAGGGTTCAGCTAACCAAAGAGTAATCGATGTTAAGGAAACTCTTCTAAAGAACGAAATTATAATCACCGAATAAGAGCGACAAGCTCTTTTTCTTTTTGTTACCATAAAGGTGTAAATGAAAGTAATAACACCTGAATTTATAGCTGACTACTTCAAGATTGACCTTCCTGAAGCTGAAGGCGTTTTTAAAGCGCTTGACTGTATTCATTATAAAAATGGTGAAAATATCGTAACGGTGGGTGATCCTGCTGATGGCCTATATTTTATCGAAGATGGCCAGGCCACCGTCTTAAACAAAGATGGCGAAGCCGTTAATGAAATGAGTGCTGGCCACTATTTTGGTGAGTATGCTATTTTAGCCAATGAGCCCCGTCTTACTACTGTTAAGGCCCACGGCAAAGTTATTGCCTATCGTTTAAAGTCTGAGGACTTTATGCAGATAGTTGCCTGTCATCCGGAAGTAACTGGGAGACTTTTAAAACAGGTCTATGGTCAGATTTCCCAAAAACATACCAGACTTACTTCTTTAACTCATAAACATCGCGGTGTCTTATTTTCACCAGGCAATAACCGTGACAACAAGTTATCAAGTATATTAATTACTTATATTCCAATAATTGTCTTATTTATCTATGTCTTCATCAGTGTAAGAATACAAAATGAATTCACCTTCATGATGCAAATATTACCGATGATCTTCCTTTTAGCCTTTACCCTTTGGACCAAAAGAGTACTGGAAGGTATGTTACTAACGGTAATACTTCTAGCCGGTATGCTCAATCAGGGTGATTTCATCAATGGTTTAGGCAATATGATGATTGAAGGGATTGGCAATCCTTCAACTGCTGAAACCATTGTTATTATGGCTCTTGTTGAATGTGTTGCTGCCCTACTGGCTAAGGCTGGTGTTGTATCCGCTTTTAAAAAACTTTCAAGAGAAAAGATTCATAACCGCAAACAATCACTTTTAGGCATGTTCTTTATCATGGTGGCGGTTTGTATTGATGAGTGTTTAAATATTGTCACTGCTGCTTTCTGTACTAAAGAGTCCATGGAAGAACATAAGGTATCAGCTGAGCATCGTGCCCTATTAGCTTCATCTTCAATGGCTATCTGTTCTTTAATACCATTCTCCCTATGGAGCTGTTATATCTATGGTTGGATCAGCATGTATTATAAAAACAGCGGACATATCTTCCTACAGGTCATCCCTAAGAATATGGCTGGTATATATGCTTTAATTCTTTCCCTGCTTCTATGTTTTGATCTTTTGCCAGAAACAAAGACTTTAAAGAAGGCAAATGAAAGAATAGAAAATAGCGGTAAGTTATGGCCAGAAGGTTCTGAACAGTACTTTGATAATGAAATGGATGATGAAGTAGTTGGTAAGACCTATAATCTGATACTGCCAATGATAGTCTGGATGATTTCTTCAATCTTCTTTGGCTATTTAAATAATGATGGAAGCTTTGCCTTAGAACCAATACCAGGCTTAATAATGACTTTAATCTTTATGTTTGGGCTTTATGTTTCTCAAAGACTTTTAAGTCCTAAGGATTACTTTGAAAGTATGGCTGAGGGTATTGGTAACTCCTTAATGCCAATACTGCTACTGGTCTTTGCCGAAAGAATTGCTGAAAGCCTATCAAAGCTAGGCTTTATTGAACTGCTTGAAGGAGGCATACTCCTGCTGGTTGGTGATAAGTTGTATTTATTGCCATTACTGGTATTTGTTGCTGGCCTAATAGTTGGTGTCATCCTCAGATCCTGCTGGGGTATGTATGGTTTAGGTATTCCAATCGCCATCTTCTTAGCCAAGAGTCTAAATGTCGATGTCACACTGTGCTTAGCTGCCATCTTAGCGGCCGGCATTATTGGCGAAAATCTGAATCCATATTTAGATGAAACTTCTCCAATGGTTGGGGTAATAGGATGTGAGCCAAGAGTCTATCGAAAACTTAGAGTAGAATACTGGCTATTGATTACCCTGCTATGTGCAATCAGCTATCTCTTACTGGGCTTTATCCTGATTTAAAGAAAAAAGACTGTTTCCAGTCTTAGAATGCTTTTTCCTTAAAGCGTGAGAAATCGTTATCCTTTAACCTTTCTCGCGCTTCTTTTATTAATAAGTCTACAAATTCTTTTTCCGTTAATTCCAGGATATTAGGAAACCAGAATCCCTTGATCTTTTCACCCTGTCTATCCATGAATACTCTGTTTTCAAAAGGATCAGAACCTGTAATATATCTTCCCGAAAAAGATGTATGATTGGCTTCTGGATATTCCTTCTTTATTTCCTCTAAAGCCATTTCTTCATAATCAAAATCAATCAGCTCATTTTTAGGACCATAGATGCTATCGATAGTCGGCAATGGTGGTCTGTTTTTTCTACTCATCAAAAGTAGTATACACTATATTGTTTTTCTTAAGGCAAAAGGATAGCCAACAATGATGTAGAAAGTCTTTAAATATTCATCAATAAGATTATACGTGCCACCTTCTGCTGCCCAAGAAATACAAATGCTTCTTAAGGCATGGAAAAGAATATATACAATTTCTTCCGCATTGTTAGGATTAAGAATTTCTTCATTATCCTGTGCTTTTTTTAATAAGCTGATTGCGAAATTATATAAATGGGTACCTTGAGGAAAGTGGGTGTTATTTTCACCTTGAAGATTCAATATATATATCTGTCTGACAATATCAGGCCCATATTCAATTGCACCATCACAATATACGCGCATTACCTGCCATAAGATATCGATGCTTTTCTGTTCGGTTGTGATTGTTTCTAATATTTCATCAGCCTGAACACCCCACATATCTATCAAAGTAGAGAAAAGCTCACTCTTGGATTCAAAATGATAATAAAAGGTTCTTTTCGTGATGCCACACTTATTACAGATGTCCATAATAGTTACATCATCATATTCCTTTTCTTTAAACAACTCCAAAGCTTCTTTACGTATTATTTCTTTTTTTGATATTCCTTTTTCACTCATATTCTCACCATCTTCTATTGTTTAATTTTATATGTTTTCTCACAATTTATCAGTTTTCTTTTGTGATAAATGCACTCATTTTATGATTCTTTTATTTGTTTTATGATTCTTTTTAAGATTTATTAATTTTTTAACAAAACAGCGTTGACATCAATTTTCCCTTTTGATACTATGCAATCGTTGATATGTTACCGCGGTATACTTATAGTATACTTCAGTAACATTTGTATAGAAAAGGGGGGAACAGACGTGAAATTATTCGAAGAATTTCAAATTGGTACTCTAACGCTAAAAAATAGAATTGTTTTAGCGCCAATGGGTACTACTTCTGATCAGACTTATGGTTTCAATCGTCAGGATGTTCAATACTATGCCGAACGTGCCAAAGGTGGTGCAGGCCTAGTATTAACAGGTGCTGTTTGCGCCTCTGATGAATTTGAACCACCTGCATGTCAGCTATTAAACAGTAATAAGCATGTTTATATGCTTCACGAAATCGCTGAACAGGTTCATTTCTACGGAGCTAAGTTTGGTCTGCAGTTATCACCTGGTATTGGTCGTATGAACTGGATTGACCCACATACCCCACCATACTCTGCAAGTCCATGTCCTAACTACTACAACCCTGAGCTTATCTGTAGAGAACTTCCTACCGATGGCGTAAAGAGACTGGTTAAGGCAATGGGTGAATCAGCTAAACTGGCACAAAGCGCTGGCGTTGATATCATCGAAGTACACGCTTATGGTGGTTACTTAATTGACCAGTTTATGTCAGCAAAGTGGAATAAGAGAACTGATGAATATGGTGGTAGTTTTGAAAACAGACAGCGTTTCTTATTCGAAATTATTGATGAAATCAAAAAGGCTTGTGGTCCTAAATACCCTATCGCTGTAAAGATGACTTTAGATAGTCTGGATGGCGACGAAAAACCACTTGAAGAAGGAATGGCTATCGCTAAGCGATTAGCTGAAAACGGTGTAGACTTAATCCACTTCGGTAGAGGTTCATATTCTTGTCGTTACCGTATGGTATCGAGTGTCTACATGGAACCAGGCTTTGATCTTGAGGCCGCCAAGCTTATCAGATCGGTAACCGGCAATGTTCCAGTAATGGCTCATGGTAAACTAAACCATGTTGATGTAGCTGAAAAAGCTCTTGAAGATGGTTTAATTGACCTGGTTGCGATTGGGCATGGCTTAATCGCTGATCCACACTGGCCAAACAAGGTTAAAAAAGGACAGTTAGATGAAATTGTTCCATGTATCGGTTGTGGCGAATGTCACGCAAATGCCATGAAGGGTTGGGCTAGACCTTGTGCAGTTAACCCTCTATGCATGCATGAACAGGATTACAAATTAACACCTGCTTTAGAATCTAAGAATATCTTGGTTCTTGGTGGTGGCCCTGCTGGTCTAAAGGCTGCAGCTACTGCTGCAAAAAGAGGACATAAGGTTATTCTGATTGAAAAGAACGAATACCTGGGTGGTGCTCTGGCTGCTGCTGGAGCTATGGGCTTTAAGAAAGATGTAAAAGCTCAAAACGATTATTTGATCAATCAGGCTTACAAACTTGGAGTTGATATCCGTTTAAACCATACTGCTACGATTGAAGATGTAAGAGACATCAATCCTGACTTAACAGTGGTAGCGATTGGTGCAAACCCCGTAATCATTCCAATTCCAGGACATGACTGTTCAAACGTTATGACTGCTGTACCAGCTCTATTAAACAAGGAAAAAGTTGGTCAGAAAGTAGTTATCATTGGCGGTGGTGAAGTTGGTTGTGAAATGGCATGTGACTTCTCAAATTTAGGCAAGGAAGTAACAGTTATTGAACTGATGCCAGATATTCTTCAGGCTCCTTCATTTGTAGCTAATAAACAGAATATCCGTATGTTAATCAACAATAGCGGTGCACGTATCTTAACAGGTACAAAGACAAAACAGATCTACGAAGATGCTGTTGTGGTAGAAAAAGACGGTGTCGAAGAAAGAATCGCTTGTGACACTGTAATCTTCTCAACAGGTTTCAGATCAAATCATACTCTATACAACGAAATCCTGAGTGAAGGCTTTGAAGCATTCGAAATCGGTGATGCGATTAAGCCAGGCAAGGTACTTGACGCCATCCACCAGGGATATCACCGTATCAGAGTTTATGAATAAATAGAAAGAGAGATAAAAAATGGGAAAATACGAAAGTCTTGCGAAAGACATCATCAAAGAAGTTGGCGGCCAAGAAAACATTAATGCCGTAACTCACTGTATTACACGCTTACGTTTCACTTTAAAAGATGAAGCAAAGGCAAATGACGAAGCTTTAAAAGCTATGGGCGATGTTGTTACTGTTGTTCACTCAGGTGGTCAGTATCAGGTTGTTATCGGTCAGAAAGTAAACCTTGTTTACGCTGATGTATGCGAAGTACTAGGTATCACTGACGCAAAAGCTGCTGAAGCTGAAGAAGCTCCTACTGAAAAGAAGGGTTTTGTTGCTACACTTATCGACATTATTTCTTCTTGTTTCGCTCCAATCCTTGGACCAATGGTTGCTTGTGGTCTAATGAAGGGTATCAACGCTCTATTAGTATTCTTATTAGGTGCTACTTATTCTGCTAGCGGTACTTATCTTGTATTAAACGCTATTGGCGATGCTATCTTCTACTTCATGCCGGTTATGTTAGGTTACTCTTCAAGCAAGAAATTCAACCTTAACCCAGTTGTTGGTATGTTAATTGGTGCAGCACTATGTATGCCTGCATTACAGTCTTCATCACTATCAGCTAAAGAAGTATTAGGTTCAGCTGGTATGCTTGGTAATTATTACATCACTTTCTTAAAGATTCCTGTAATCGCTACTTCTTACACTAGCTCAGTAATTCCTGTAGTTGTTGTATGTGCATTTGCAGGTATGATTCAGAAATACGCTAAGAAGTTTGTTCCAGAACTAGTTCAGAGCTTCTTGGTTCCATTCATCGTAATGGTTATTTCTATTCCGGTTGGTTTAATTGTAATTGGACCAGTTATCCAGTTATTCACTACATTATTATCAAATGGTTTCACTGCTTTATTTAACTTCTCACCAGTACTAACAGGTATCGTACTTGGTTTCTTCTGGCAGGTATTAATCATCTTCGGTCTTCACTGGTCAGCTGTACCAGTAGCTATGATCAATATTGCTGCATTTGGTTACGATACACTTCTGATGGTTACTCACCCTACTGCCTTTGCTCAGTTCGGTGCACTACTTGGTATGTACGTTAAGATGAAAGATAAGAAGAAAAAAGCTCAGGCTGTTCCAGCTATGATTTCTGCAGCATTCGGTGTTACAGAGCCATCAATCTACGGTTTCACTCTAGCTGCGAAGACTCCATTCATCGCATCTTTAGTGGCTGGCGCTGTCGGCAATATGTTAATGTGTGTATTAGGCGCTAAACGTTACATCATGGGTGCTGGTGGTATTGTAGGCCTAGTAAACTACGTTGCTCCAGATGGCAGTATGGCTGGTGTTGTTGTTGCTGTTATCGCAATGCTTGCGGCTATCGCTGTTGGTTTCGGTCTAACAATGTTACTTTGGAAAGACGATTCTAAAGAAGCTTAATTTTACTCAAAACCCCAAACCAGCTGTTTGGGGTTTGTTATAATTTTTAAATAATATGGAGAAAAATATGGGATTTAGTAAAAACTTTTTGTGGGGTGGGGCAACAGCTGCCAACCAGTGTGAAGGAGCTTACCTGGAAGATGGCAAGGGCCTATCTACTGCTGACCTTTTACTTGGTGGCGATGTTAAAACCCCTCGTACTTTCTGCCCGGAAATTATGGAAGGAAGATTTTATCCTTCACATATGGGCACCGATTTTTATCACCGTTATAAAGAAGATATCGCTTTACTTGCAGAAATGGGTTTTAAATGCTTTAGAACTTCAATTAACTGGGCAAGAATTTATCCAAATGGCGATGAAGAAGAACCTAATGAATTAGGATTAAAATTCTACGACGATCTATTTGATGAATGTCATAAATATGGCATCGAACCTATCGTAACACTTTGTCATTATGAAATTCCTTGGGGAATCGTAAAGAAATATGGTGGCTTCTATTCAAGAGAAACAATCGATTTATTTGTTAAATATGCTGTAACTTGCTTTAAAAGATACAAGAACAAAGTAAAATACTGGTTAACATTCAACGAAATCAATGGTGGAACTATTGATAAGGGCCGTTACAATGGCTTGGGTCTGGTTGAACCAGAAGACCTGGCAAGAAAAGAACCGGTTTCTAAATTTGATTTAATCGATAACCCACAACACAGATTTGAAGCGCTACATAACGAATTTGTTGCCAGTGCCAAGGCGGTTATTGAAGCACATAAAATCAACCCTGATTTCATGGTTGGTAATATGATCTGCCACATAAACTGGTATCCACTTACTTGCAGTCCACTAGATGAACTGGCTGCTCAGGAAAAAGACATGATGTTCAACGATTTCTGTGGTGACGTTATGGTTAATGGAGTTTATAATACAGTTGGTCTAAAGAAGTTGGAAAACGATGGTATTGATTTATCATTCATCACCGAAGAAGATAAGGAAATACTAAAGGCTGGTAAGGTTGATATGTATACATTCTCTTACTACATGTCTAACTGTATTTCAGTTGACCCAAATGCCAAGGCGATAGATGGTAACCTTTCTGGTGGTATGAAAAACCCATATCTTGAAGTATCAGACTGGGGTTGGCAGATTGATCCTAAGGGCTTAAAATGGACACTATTAAAATTGGCATCACGTTATCCAGGTGTTCCGCTGATGGTAGTAGAAAATGGCTTTGGTGCTGTTGATAAGGTTGAAGAAGATGGTTCGATTCACGATCCATATCGAATTGAATATTTAAGAAAACATATACAAGCAATGAAAGAAGCTGTTGATGCTGGTGCACCACTTATTGCTTATACAATGTGGGGCCCAATTGATATCGTATCAATGGGTACTGGCGAATTCTATAAACGCTATGGTTTTGTCTATGTAGACAGACACGATGATGGTACTGGTGATTTTTCAAGAAAGAAAAAAGATTCGTTCTACTGGTACAAAAAGGTAATTGAAACAAATGGAGAGGATTTAGATTAATATGGGTATCTTTAATAATTTATTTGGCAAAAAAGAAGAAAAAACAATTGAAGCAGTAGCTGATAATGCAGTACTTGCTGTATGTGATGGTGAATTCATTCCTGCAGAAAAGATTGCTGATCCAGTATTTGCTGAAAACATGATGGGTCAGACAGTGGCGATTGAACCAACAAACAGTACTATTACTTCACCAGTAAACGGTACACTTGAAGTGGTATTTCCTACAGGTCATGCTTTTGCCGTAAGAGCAAATGATGGTACAGGTTATCTTGTGCATATCGGTATTGATACAGTCTCAATGAATGGCGAAGGCTTTAAGGCCTTAAAGAAACAGGGCGATACAGTTAAGGCTGGTGAAACCGTTGTTGAAGTAGACTTCAATAAAGTAGAAGCAGCTAATCATCCTAAGACTACAATGATTATCATAACTGAACCAGTTGAAGACAAGACTTACAGTTATATCGATTTCGGTACAGTTAAAGCTAATCAGATCATTTCTAAATAAAGCAAAAACGGAGCACCGCTCCGTTTTCTTATCTCTTAATGCCTTTTCTAAAATACGCTTTTGCCAGACCACCCTCTGAGGTTTCACGATAACTTTCATTCATATCCAAGCCTGTCTGATACATGCTCTTTAAAACCATATCGTAACTGATTCTTCTGGTATCTGTTAAAAAGAAAGCCAGGTTAGCGGAATTGATTGCACGCATAGCTGCAACAGCATTTCTTTCAATACAAGGAACCTGCACTAAGCCGCATATCGGATCACAAGTTAAACCAAGATGGTGTTCCAAAGCTATTTCCGCTGCATATTCAATTTGTTCAATATTGTAGCCAAAGATATAGCCCAAGGAAGCTGCGGCCATTGAGCAAGCAACTCCAACTTCAGCCTGGCACCCACATTCAGCACCCGATACAGAAGCATTCTTTTTTGCCAGTTCACCAAAGATACCAGCAACAGCCAAGGCGTTAATAATCTTTTCATCACTAATATTTTTCTTTTCCTGCATGTAATACAATACAGCCGGTAAGACTCCGCAAGAACCACAGGTTGGTGCTGTTACAATTTTGCCATTATCAGCATTTTCCTCACTGACCGCATAAGCATAAGCGCAGACTCTTTGGCATTCCATTACCTCAGGATGTTTGGTTCCCAACTCTTTATTGAAAAGAATCTTGGCCTTTCGAAGAATGTTTAAGCCTCCAGGTAAGACACCCTCCTTTTGCAAGCCACAATGAATCGAATCCTTCATTACTTTCCAAACTTCAGAAAGATATCCCCATATATCTTCATCTTCATTCATTGAAATATAGTCTACAAGATCAATATAGGTACACTGGCAAAACTGCTTAATTTCCGCAAAAGAGTTTTCCAGATAAGTTTCTTCTTCCTGAGAAACTTCTTCATCACCCTCCGCCTTTATATCTCCACCACCGATACTGTAGTATCTTTGGCTTACAGTTTCTTTTCCATCCTTGATAGCGATAAAGTCCATGGTATTTGGATGCTTCTTTTCTTCAGTATCTTCTGAAAAAATAACTTCTACATTTTTAGGACTAAAAGCCTTTATTAAGGCTCTATCAGTACCATGTCCCTTACCGGTTTTAGATAAGGAACCATAAAGAATTACTTTAAAACTATCAGCTTCGCTGTTTTCTTTTTTAAATCTATTAGCGGCAAACTCTGGTCCCATGGTATGAGAGCTTGATGGACCCATGCCGATTTTATAAATATCTCTAATACTTTTCATCGTTAAAATTATCGCACACTATTAAGCAAGATAGGAAATGATACTGTGGGCTGCCACATTACCTTCACCTGCTGCCTTAACATATTGATAAGGACAACCTGTACAATCCCCCGCTGCATAGACACCTTTCATATTGGTAGCCATCTTTCTATCCACTTTAATATGACCTTCTTCCATTTCCAGGTCTGGCATTAAAGTACTTAAAGAAATGCTGTCTCTAAGACAAAATAAGCCATCTACCTTAAGTTTTTCCTTATTGGTTAGTACTAAATTAGCTAAACGGCCATTTTCCTCTTCCAGGCTATAAATACGTTCCTTCATCAGTTCGACATTATCAGATAGTTCACCATTTTCTTCATATAGTGGAAAGTAGTAAACCTTAGATGCTAGATTAGCCAAGAAGTCCAGTTCGTGTTTAAAACGAGGATTATTACATAAAACTGCAATAGTCTTTTTCTTATAAAGATTGCCATCACAGGTTGCACAATAACTGACTCCTCTGCCCACTAAATCATTTTCATTTAATAAAGTACCAACGGCAGTAACACCAGTAGTCAACAGGACCGTCTTAGCCTCATAGAAATCTTCAGCCGCCATAATAGCATAGTGATCATCAAAAGGCATGATAGAGCCTACCATCTTATCGATAATTTCTAAGCCCATGTCATCACACTGTCTCTTAAAGGCTTCATTCATTTCTTTGCCAGAAACTTTATTTAAACCTGGATAGTTTTCAATAAGTTCTGCTTTTACTACCTTGTCACTAAAGTTTTTATTGCCAAACCATAAGATATTCTTGTGATTGGCTTTTAAAGTCAGGGCTGCGGAAACTCCTGCAGGACCTGTACCAATGATTGCTACATCATAAATCATATCTATTCTCCTTCCAGCAATGCTGGATCATATTTATTTTATCTTTTCATTTATTCAAAAGGTCTTTTGATGCCTATATGAAAGAGATTGCATACAAAGGCAAGGTAAGTATTCCTTCATCACTTACACCGATGTTGCCATCAATAAATTTATAAGCCAGTTTAATATCGTTCTTATTCTTAAGTAGACTGCTAAGAGAACTTGCCTTACTGTTGCCACTCTTGATTTCAATCGGAACAACTTCTCCATCCTTTTGGATAATCACATCAATTTCCTTCTTGTTTGTTTCATTCTTATAGAAATACAGTGAATAGCCTTTTTTGTGTAAAGCATCAGCGATAGCACATTCATATATTCCACCCTTTGTATTTCCACTTAGTGTATTTTCGACGATGTGCTTTTTCAAAGAAAAATCCTTCATCGCCATTAAAAGTGATAAATCAGTGGTGTAAGCCCTAAAGAAATCATCCTTTGCATAATCATCCAAATCAAAGGTAATATTCGTAACCAGCCTGCTAAGATGAATGATATCTGCTCTTAAAAGCCACTCAATACTTGAATAGTATTTTTGGGCTCTACCACCATGTTCTACTTCCTTATACTGGAACTTATGATTTTCTTTATCTAATAACTGTCTTGCCAAAGTCAGATAACATTTCTCTGCTTTTACTTTTTCCTCAGCATTAGCGTAATGAGCAATATCATACAAATAACCTTGAAGCAGATTCTTTTGAACAGTATCTACTTCTCTAAAATCTTTAGTATCAAGATATTTTTGAACTGCTTCTGGCATACCGCCAACTGCAATATACTGTCTGAAATACATCATCATCTGTGTATTGACCGCTTCAGGCAAAGCCTTTTTATCTTCAATATATTGTCTTACACCGCTAATCATTTCTTCACCGATGCCATTAGCCCACAGAAATTCTTCAAAATCTACGCCCTGCATCTTGTAGTAATCTACATAGCCCACTGGATAAGAGGAAGCTCTTTTATAATCAATCCCCAACAGAGAACCAGATGCTATCACATCAAAGTGGTTATCAATAGCCCAGAACTTTAATGAAGTAATCGCTTCTTCACATTCCTGAATTTCATCTAAAAAGATTAGTGTTTTACCAGGAATGATCTTCTTGTCGGGAAAACGAAAACGCATTGCCATCAGCATGGTTTCAACTGTTAAATCACCACTGAATATTTCTTTTGCAGAAGGACTTTCTTTAAAATTGATTTCTAATAGTTCTTCATAATTTTCATTGGCAAAATTTTCAACAGTAAAAGTTTTACCAGTTTGTCTGGCACCCTGTATCACAAGGCACTTCTTATGTTTTTCACGCAGCCATTTTTTAATATCTGCAGTAGCTTTTCTTTTAATCATAAATATTCCCTCTAGTTATATTATAAGGCTCATCAACATTTTAGAAAGAAAAAATGTTGTTTCATCAACATTTTGGACATCTATTATGTTGATACATCAACATTTTGGAATTTTTATGATAAAAGTTTATATTCAGCATTCAGAAACAATTCTTCGCTTAGCTTCTTGTCGTTAAAGTTAATTCTTTCATATCTAATATCTATTTTCTTTAAACAAAGATAGATAAAGCATAGGAAAATACCAATATCTATCTGATTATAATAATCTACTTTTAATGCTGGCATAATGCCACGTTTTCCTTCCTTTTTATAGCGATAGACTCTTAATACATCATCATCATTTTCAACATACCATGGCTGGCTATTGCAGGCACTTGGGGCAAAACGTACTATTTCACTTAAGCCCGGTATTAATTCACCCTTCCAGATTTCACTTAATTCTTTTCTTTTACTCTTAAACATATCTTTGCGAAATTTAGACTCATCATCAATCTTTTTAATAGCCATCATAATCACAAAGTCCAGTCCATTGAAACACTCTTCTTCTACCTTGCCAATGCCAAACCAGAGTGTTCCAATATTTTTAGAAACCAGATTCAGTTCCAGCTGTTCACCAAAATAACCAATATTTTGTAAATAGCCATCTTTCTTTTCGCTGTAGAAAAGAACGCAGTATTCCTGGCCTCTCTTGCAGTTGTTATCATCTTTTACAATTCGAATACTGGTTTTGATCTCGGGATATAAGGGATTTAATTTCTCATATATCTCATAAATATCATTGAGTTCATCTTCGCTTATCTTTTCATCACCAGTATTTCTGAATAAGTGGAAAGACTTTCTTTTATAAATCGTTTCGTACATCACCTACATTGTATGAATAGTTTTAAAAAGAAAAAACAGTATCTTTAAAATACTGCTTTCTCTGTATCTATCAATGATTTTATTGTTTTAACTACGCTATTATCTTCGCAAGGTCCAATAATGTATTTAGCTGACTTTTTTGCTTTAAGAGATGCGTTAGAAGGTGCATAAGAGTTCTTGATGTTCTTCAGCATTTCGCAGTCATTTTCTCCATCACCAAAGGCATACATCTCTCCATCTTTCCAGCCTTCTAGTTTCTGAAGATAAGAAATAGCCGAATACTTAGAGATACTTCTGTTATTTAATTCAAGAACACGATAATCAAAAGGTGTATTGATTAACTCTTTTACACTATTCACATACTTTATATTTTGTTTTCTCTTTTCTTCATTTAGTTCAAGTATATTTATTTTTAATACTTTATCTTTGAAGTCTTCCAACTTAGAGTCAAAAACATAATTAGCGAGCAATCCCTCTAAAGCACCTTTTTTCTCTGTCTTCCTTGACCACACATCCCATTTAGAGTATTCATCAAGATATTTTTCTTTAGAAATGGTGAAGTAGCTTTTTTCTGCAGTTACAAACTCAATATTAGCCAATTTGAATTTGTTATATAGTTTTTCAACTATACTTTCATCTATTGTATTTTGGAAAATGATATTACCTTTTTTGTCTATTATTAGTGCTCCATTCATCACTATTTTGTAAATCGGTTTATCAATCCCGCTGAGTTTAATGCCATTTCTTGTTCTGCCAGTAGCAATCACCATTTCATTGCCACTTTCAATAACTTCATTAATACATTCCAAAGCTTCTTTTGAAGCAGCAAACGTTTCTGGGATTAAAGTACCATCCAAGTCGCTAATAAATATTTTCATTAAAGATTGGTTCCATTAGATTCGATTACCTGTTTATAGTAATTGAAACTGTCTTTCTTGATACGTTTATATGTGCCATTGCCATAGTCATCTACATCAACATAGATAAAACCATAACGTTTAGACATTTCACGAGTTGATTCAGAAATAATATCAATGCAGCCCCACCACGTATAGCCCATCAGATCAACTCCATCAAGGTTAATCGCATCAGACATTGCACATACATGTTCTTTCAAATATTCATTACGATATTCATCGTGGATCTTTCCATCTTCTGTAAGAACATCTCTGGCACCCAAACCATTTTCGACAATGAATAATGGTTTTCTAAATCTGTCGTACAGCTCTACAAGAGAGAATCTTAAACCTGAAGCATCTGTCTGCCAGCCCCATTCGCTACTTGGAAGATATGGGTTCTTGACACCATTAAATGTATTGCCAGGAGATAATTCCAAATCATCAGTCTTATCAGCCCAGCAAGAAGTCATATAGTAAGAGAAACTGATAAAGTCAACAGTTCCTTCTTTTAGTATCTTTTCGTCATTTTCTTCAAAATGAACTTCGAAGCCCTTATTAGCGATTTCTTTCTTCAGGAATAAAGGATATTCACCAAAGGCCTGAATATCAACATATCTATAGATACTTCTCATTCTCTGCTGAGTAGCCAGGTTATCTTCAGGCTTGCAAGTGAATGGATAGAAACAAAGTTTAGTCATCATGCAGCCGATCTTGCAATCTGGATTTACTTCATGACCTATTTTTACTGCCAAGGCACTAGCAATCATCTGATGATGCATAGCCTGATACATAGCCTGTTCAAAAGGGACATCATTAAACTGGTCTTCAATTAGACCACCACTAGTAATAGGGTGTCTAAGCATTGCATCTACTTCATTGAAAGTTAACCAATATTTTACATATGGACTAAACTTTTCAAAACATACACGTGCATACTTAGTAAATAAATCTACGCATTCTCTGCCATACCAGCCACGATATTTAACAATCAAATCAACCGGTACATCATAATGTGAAAGAGTTACCAGTGGTTCTATGCCATACTTTTTGCATTCTTTAAACACATTAGTATAAAATTCTATACCCTTTTCATTAGGTTGTTCATCCTCAGGATGAGTAAAGATTCGTGACCAGCAGATAGACATTCTATAAACCTTGAAGCCCATTTCCGCAAAAAGTTTAATATCTTCTGCGTAATGATGATAATGATCAATACCTCTTCTTTTTGGATAATTATTTTCATTATTTGTCATCGCTTCTTCTAAGTCCTTAGAAGTGAAAGCGAACTGTTTGTGCATATCCTTAATATTTCCTGCCTGGAATTTTAAACAATCCTGGATGGTCATACCTTTGCCATCTTCATTCCACGCACCTTCGCACTGGTTAGCCGCTGTTGCGCCACCCCATAGAAAGTTTTCGGGGAAACTTAATTTCCATTTATTCGTATACATGAGTCTTCCTCTCTTTAAGCATTTATTGGCTCAGCCTTTTCAACCTTGCCGGTCTTATTAAATTCATAAGACTTGTTTTCTACAGGTTCAGTAACAATCAGCATAGTGGTTACAGGATAGCCAGATTCTTTTACCAAATTTAAATCAACCTCAACAATTTTCTGACCAGCCTTAACTTTTTCTCCCTGTTTACAGAAAACCTTGAAACCTCTGCCATTTAAATCAACTGTGTTGATTCCAATATGAACAAGTATGCCTGTGCCGTCTTTAGTTCTAACAGCAAACGCATGTCCTGTTGGAAACACAACTTCTAAAGTGCCGTTACAAGGAGACACGATTTCCTTTTTTTCTGGGATAAAAGCAATTGTTTTACCCAACATTTCGTTTGCAAACATCTCATCTTCGATTTTTACATTATCGATAATTTCACCGTCGCAAACAGAAACGATTTGATTATCATCATATTCTTTTAATTTTTCTTTTTTAAAAATATCCAATAAACCCATACATATCTCCTTGTCGTCACAGAATTATTTATTTTTCTTCACCTACACCTAGTACCATTACGATCGCAAAGGCAACTAAAGCTGATACCGCCATACCCAGGCATACACTCCAGAAACCATCTGTCATAAATACCGGTGTTGATAAGATACAAGAGTTTACATAAGCGGTTGCACGACCACCAAACATACCAACAATAGCGCCACCAATAGCACCACCAGCTACAGTAGCAAGCATAGCTGTCTTAAACTTCAGGAATACACCGTAAATACCAGGTTCAGTAATACCGATGAAAGATGAAATAGCTGTAGAAGCACCAATCTGCTTATTTTCAGAATTCTTAGCCTTTAGCCATACACCGAAACATGCGCCAAATAAAGCAAGAGTACCCATAGTGTTCATAGGTAATAACCAGTCCTTACCATATTCAGCAAGATTGCCAATTGCGATAGCACCAAGTGATAAGTGCATACCAGTCATAACTACAAACAATCTAGTACCACCGATAATTGCGCCCGCAACAAGTGGAGATAAGCCATATAAGAAGTTGAATAAACCAACTAATAATTTAGAGATATACATCGCTAATGGGCCGATTACCACTAGTGTTAATGGTGTCATGATTAATAAAACCAAAGTAGGAACAAATACAATCTGTAAATTCTTTGGAATAATTTTCTTAACAGCTCTATATACATAAGAAAGCACTAATACAGTTAAGATAATTGGAATTGTGCTACCAAAGTATCTAGGGAATGGGATAGGTAAGCCTAAGAATTTTAGAGCTTCAGCACCAGAAGTATTACCTGCCGTCATGGTTGGATACAGTAATACACCGGCTAAAGAAATAGCTAATGCAGCATCAGTCTTAAATCTCTTAGAAGCTGACCAAGCTACCAGGAATGGTAGGAAATAGAATGCACAATCACCCGCCATTGTAAGAACTGTAATTAGAGAAGATGAAGAGCTTACGCCACAATATGAAGTTAAAATTGTGATCAAACCCTTAATCATACCAGCACCAGCTAAAGCCGGAATTACTGGAAGCAGGATTGCAGACATAGTCTGGAAAATAGTGTTAATGCTGAATTTGGCTTTTTCGCCATCAAGGTTTTCATTAACTTTAGCTTCAACATTGATATCTGCTGCTTTACAGAATACATCATATAGCTCATCAACATCCTGACCGATGATAATCTGTAACTGGTTGCCATTCCATTGTGTACCAGCAACACCATCGATCTTTTCAAGATTTTCAATATCAACTAGACCCTTATCTTTAACGTCTAATCTAAGTCTTGTCATACAGTGATATGCACGGTTAACGTTGTCCTTACCGCTAACGCTAGCTAAGATATCAGATGACATTTGTTCATAATTCTTTTTTGCCATTTTAATTTTTCCTCTTTTTTAAAATTTATTTTTATAAACTGTTGCGCGCTATTAGTTTATTAAAATACTTACTTTTCTCTGCTTATCAATCTATTGATATGAAGCATCAGATACATTAATTCTTCATCACTCAATTCAGTCTCCAATACTCGACCAATTTTCTTTGAACATTCGTAAATCTTTGGATATTCATTTACCAGTTTGGCAAACATTTTCATATTTTCACTTTTAAGTGGTTCGTTATTTTTAAGTCTATCTAGCAAGAAATACATGTGAGATAAAAATCTTGAATAGTTAAAGCTATCCTTATTGATTTTTAAATCCATCTCTTCTTCGATTACTTCAACACATTTATCAATCTTTTGTCTTGAACTGGATGTCGTTTCAACATTCATTGAATTCAAACCATATTCAATTACGTGAAGAGTAATAACCGCTGCCTCATCATTTGGCAACACGATATCCATTTTCTTTTCAATCAATTTCAGTGCATACTCCCCAATGACTATTTCATCAGGATACATATATTTAACTTCATGTATCATTGGTAAACTGATATACATATTTTTCTTTTTGCGTTCAATACTGAAATTGATATGGTCAGCTAATGTAAACACCAGATTACTGTCAAAGCGTCCTTCAAACTTTTCATTCGCAAAATCAATAACTTGCTTGCTGATCTCGATAATGTTTTCTGGAATATTCGCCAGTGTATCGATATACACCGGATTAACATTGTAGAAAGTTCTTTCAATACTGCTGATTGGTAAATCATATGGTGGTTTTTTAAAGCCAATGCCCTTGCCAAAAGCTACAACCTCATTGCCCTTAGAGTCTATACACAGCGATATATTGTTATGAATGTTTTTGATAATTTTCATTCAGTTCTCCTCGTTTTTGTTTTAAAGATAAACAAAAAAACTCTTCAAAGCAACCCACACATAAAAAGCATTTATGTTTATAGGGGAAGCCTCAAAGAGTAACTAACCTATTTACAACTCAACTCTAACAAATGATCTTACAGTGTCAACACTTTTTTGTAAACACTTACATATTTTTTCATGCTTCACAAAAGATTGAAAGGCATATAATACTTCAGTGACATTTAAAAATTAATCAAGGATTATGTTTTATGAATAAAGATTTAACTATTGGAAATCCGCAAACTGTACTCTGGAAGTTCTGTCTTCCTCTATTTGGGAGCATCATCTTTCAACAATTATACAATATTGCTGATAGCTTAATAGCTGGCAAGTTTATTGGTGAAAATGCTCTGGCTGCTGTTGGTAACAGTTATGAAATTACTTTGATATTTATCGCCTTTGCCTTTGGCTGCAATATGGGTTGCTCAGTTGTGGTATCAAGGCTATTTGGAGCTAAAGACTACAGTAGGATGAAAAGTGCTGTCTATACAGCCTTAATTATGAGTGGTGTTATCTGTCTTGCCTTAATGCTGTTTGGAATACTGGCAGCTACACCTTTACTAGACATGATTCATACACCATTAGAAGTGTTTGCTGACTCCAAGCTTTATCTTGATATCTATGTCTTAGGCTTGCCATTTG
The DNA here is from genome assembly GCA_030526485.1 of Erysipelotrichaceae bacterium. Lineage (GTDB taxonomy): Bacteria > Bacillota_I > Bacilli_A > Erysipelotrichales > Erysipelotrichaceae > Colivicinus. The sequence goes on from JAUNCS010000014.1 coordinate 35,174, forward strand.
TCTTTTTCTACAATATCGCCAATGGTATTTTCTCAGCCCTTGGTGACTCTAAAACGCCTTTCAAATTCTTAGCTGTTTCATCTGTAGCTAACATTATTGTTGATATTATCTTTGTTAAATACTTCAAGATGGGCGTAGCAGGTGTAGCCTGGGCTACCTTTTTATGTCAGGGAGTAAGCTGCTTCTTGGCAATGAGTGTTGTCTTCTTAAGACTAAAAGATATTCATATAAAAGATAAAGTCAAAATCTTTGACTTTGAACTGTTGAAACAGATTATCGCAATTGCGATACCCAGTACCTTGCAACAGAGTTTTATCTCAATCGGAAACATCTTAATACAAGGTGTCATCAATGGTTTTGGTGCACCAGTCATGGCTGGCTATTCAGCTGGTGTAAAGCTTAATAACCTGGTTATTACTTCATTTACTACTTTGGCTAACGGTATATCTAACTATACTTCGCAAAACCTGGGCGCTAATAAACTTGATCGTATCAAAGAGGGCTTTAAGGCCGGCATTAAAATGGTTTGGACACTAGGTTTACCACTTAGCCTTCTATACTTCTTTGGTGGTGAACTGTGTCTTAGATTCTTCTTGGATAATCCTACAGACTTAGCTGTACATACTGGGGTAATGTTCTTAAGAATTCTTTCACCATTCTATTTTGTTGTATCAACTAAGCTGATAGCTGATGGCATTTTGAGAGGATCAGGCAATATGAATTATTTCATGATTGCGACATTCACCGATTTAATACTACGCGTAGTATTAGCCTTTATTTTCTCTGGTACATCTTTAGGAGCAACCGGCATCTGGTGTGCCTGGCCAATCGGCTGGACTATCGCCACTTTCTTATCAGTTATGTTTTACAAGAGGGAACCATGGATTAATTAAAAGCTGTGAACACCACAGCTTTTTGTTTTATTTATTAAATTCAATTTCCACAACAAACTCAGGTGATACCGCTGAGATTAATGGCTGGAATACTTCCCAGCACTTCATCTTGGCAAATTCATCAGCCTGGTTTAATAATGTTTCCTGAAGCAGTGTTTCTCGCATTGAAGACTGCACTGACTTCTCCAGTTCATTCTGCTGTTCCATAGTCAGGGTAATATCACCAAAAGATAATAAACCTTTTTCAGTATCCTCAAACTTCATTTCATCATAACTGATGTTTACATATTGAAGAACTGTGTGATTGATATAGATGGTAACTGTCTTTTCTTCTTCATCAACCCTGATATGATCTTCATCAATATCCTTTAGATCAACTGTATAAACGCCAGTGCCGGCATAGCTGATTTCCTTGGTCTTAGAGAAGATAGCCAGATTACCTAAACCAGCCTTGGTAATAGTTGTATCAATCACCAGTGGCTGTTCCATAACGATTAATTCCTGATGCTGGCTGGCTTCACCTAATACCGCATTCTTAAAGTCTACTGCCGTATATCCCGCAAAGGTTTCAGTTAAGACTTCATCAAAATTATCCTTTACTGTTTCAATTGGATTTTTAAACATTGTATCCAGATACCCCGAAAGCATAAAGCTTAAGGCAATACCTGCTACCAAACCAATAATTAAACCTGAGAAGAAGCCCTTATTCTTTTTACCAGCCAGTGCAGTTGTCGCAATAGCTGCTACACCGCTTATGGTTTCCTTGGTTTTATCTTTCTTTTCTTTTTCTAAGGCTTCTGCTTCTTTTATTCTTTTTTCTTCTTCCTGTTTAAGCTTTTCTGCCTTTTCTTTCTTTAAGCGTTCTTCCTTGATTCTATCTTCACTGGCTTTTTGAGCCTTCACTTTCGCTTCTTCTTTTTTCTGTTTAGCCTTAGCCAGTTCTTCACTCTGCTTATCTGTTTTATCGTTTTTAACAGTCTTAGCCTTGGCCTTTACCTTTACTTCTTCTGCCATTTTTATCCCCTTTGTATATTAGTCTTTATTAATTATACAAAAAGACCTCGGTCTACATTTTTGTATTCCAAGGTCCAAGTATTATTTTCCCCAAACTTCTTCAGCAATCTCTTTAACAAGTCTAAGTTTTGCCCATTGTTCTTCTTCGCTCAGCTTATTACCTACCTCACATGAGGCAAAGCCACATTGAGGCCCTAGGCAGATTCTTTCAAGCGGAATGTACTTGCTAGCTTCGCCTATTCTCTTGATTACTGTTTCCTTATCTTCCAGCTTTGGCGACTTGGTAGTGATTAGGCCAATCACCACTTTCTTATCACCAGATACTTTAGATAGAGGTGCAAAGCCACCAGATCTTTCATCATCAAATTCCAGATAGTAGGCATTGACATTTTCTTCGCCAAATAAAATATCAGCTACTGAATCATAGGCACCTTCATTGGCATAAGTAGAGTGGAAGTTACCTCTGCAGATATGGGTATTTACTTTCATATCTTTTGGAGCTTTTTCAATTACTCTGTTATTGATGTCTTTATGTTTCTTCTGAAATTCCACAAGTCCTTCCGGTGTGGTTCCATATAAGACATGACCAATCTTATCAGCAAACATGCCCCAGGTGCAGTCATCAAGCTGCAGATTACGACAGCCGGCTGCATATAAGTCATTAATTACTTTTTCATAAACGGCCACAATATCGTTTTCTAGTTCAGTAAAGTCTTCATATACTTCTAAAGTTTTATCTTTATTGAATGGCATAGTGAACTGAGCCAAGAACTGTGCTGGTGCTGGGATAGTCTGCTTAGCTACAGTGTTTTCATCTTCCAAAGCTTTAACAAATCTGAAGTGTTCAATAAATGGATGTTCCTTATTTAGTCTGAACTTGCCAACTGCATATGTATCATCCAGCATTGCTGCTTCGCCATGGAATGGCAGGCCAGTTTTTGTAGGTTTATGTCCCACGCCTTCAACGCCCCACATGAAGTCTAAATGCCAGGTAGCACGTCTGAATTCACCATCAGTAATTACGTGATAGCCAATTTCTTTTAACTTATTTACAAGTTCAACAATTGATTCGTCTTCTACTTTTTTAAGTTCTGTATATTCAATCTTTCCTTCATCAAATTGTCTTCTGGCTACCTTTAGTTTTTCTGGTCTAAGGAAGCTTCCTACATAGTCATATCTAAATGGCGTACTTAAATTACTCATTATTATTAATCCTTTCAAATATCTCTGAATTAATACTAATTCACTATCTGATATAAAACAAATTGTAAATTTCTATGGATTGCTATAAAGAATACTTATAACAGAAACTATGCGTTAAAGTTATTGTGAACTATAGTTTGTTTCTCTTAATTTCATCCATTCCTTTAAAAGGAAAGTACAGAAATACGGGAATGTATAAATGTTTTTTTCAAAGCCAATATTATTAAGTGAAAGTTTAACCCCCCATTTTATCAATGGATACAAATCGCTTGTTATTAACTGTCGCATGGATTTTGATCTGCCGTCGGTAGCTTTTACTTCTATTGGTACGACACCATTACTGCTTCTGATAAAAAAATCCTGTTCAAGTGTTGAATCATCTCTTCTGTAATAATACAAAGGATAGCCACTTTTAAGCAATTCTTCAGCCACGATATTTTCACATATTGCACCGTTATATGTGTTGAAGTTTTTGCTGGTTCTTAAGTCTTCTTGTGCTTCATCATCCAGCATGGAAATCAGAAGTCCCGTATCAGCCATATACAACTTAAACTTTGAATCATCGCAATTTCCTTTTAGCGGAAGTTCTGGGAAAGACAAACAATAACACTTCTTGGCAATACCCGCATCCTGAAGCCATTCCACGCATGACGCGTGAGTACTAAATCTAGCGCCATGGCCAAGTTTGGTAAACTGGAACTTTTTATTATCTTTGGCAAGCTGAAAAGGTATCGAATCAAAAACTCTGGTGACTTTTGTTTGGTCTGTACCGCTAGTGTATTTTCTAATATCTTCTCTATATGCAGATACTATTTGTCTTTGACAATCCAGAGTACCTGAGAAAGATCCGCTTTCCACATACATTGATACAACTTTTGGCATTCCTCCAATTATTGTATGTTCCATAAACAAATCTTTTAGGGTCTGAAAAGTTGTGTCACCAAAAGGTTTACTTTCAATCATATGATTAAGCAAAACATTTTTCAAAGAATCATCATAACCCTTAGCCCAAAGAAATTCTTCGAAATCCAAAGAATACATTTCGTATTCAGTTCTATAGCCTACACTAATGCTTTCAATTTGCTTATAATTAATACCCAATAGAGACCCGCTACAAATCACGTCAAATCTTTCATCAATAGCAAAAAACTTTAGTGCTGTCATGATGTCCGGATAAGCCTGCATTTCATCAAAAAAGAGGAGCGTCGAACTTTCTTTGAAAGAAATGTTTGTATCTAACATAGTAATGTTTTTGATGATATCATCAACGCTATACCCATCAGAAAGAATAGTTCTGAATTTTGGCATCTCAATAAAATTTATCTCAATTACATTTTCATAGTTTTTGTATGCAAAACGTCTTATTGATTCTGTCTTACCTATTTGTCTTGCCCCTTTCACTACAAGTGGTAGTCTTTTAGGATCGTTTTTCCATTTTTCAAGATATTCATCTATTTTTCTTCTAAGATACGCCATAATTCACCTCTCTTTATCTATATTTTAAGGCATCATTTTTACTCTACACAATTTTTTGGCCCATTTTTTTGTGTATTTTACAATTTTTTGGGTGAATTTTTTGTGTTTTTTACAATTTTCCTAGCGAACTTTAGTTTTTAGAAGAAAAAAGCCCTATTTGAATATTGCAAATAAGGCTCGTATATTATTCTTTATCTTTGAAGTGTTGCTGGAATTTGCCACCATAGATTGAATGTTTGCAATTCTTGATTACAAACAGGGCTGCAAATACTATTCCTACTGTTAAGAAAGCAGTTTGTACCTGACCAAAGTCAATCTTTCCATAGACAAACAGGCACAATATAGTAGCTATCGCAATAAACAATAAAACTACATACAGAATGTCAGACATTATTATTTTCTTCTTATACTGTTTCATGCGTTCTTCACTTATGATTTCTTTGATTAATTCACTGGCCTCATAATGCGATAGATCAGAATTAGATCTCTCAGATTTAATTAGCTCAGTAATATTGATATCTAATACTTCACTAAGTGGCTCCAGCATTGTGATATCAGGATAGCTTAGTCCTCTTTCCCACTTTGAGACTGCCGACACTGTTACATGCAACTTATCTGCCAGATCTTTCTGAGTGAGATTCTTTTCTTTTCTAACACTTTGTAAGAAACCTGCAAATTTATCTCTATCCATAAGATCCTCCTTGCTTTCAGTTTAATTATATTCTTATAAAAATAATATCAACCCTTGGTTGAATTAATAGAACAAATCACCTAAACCATATGTTAATTGCCTAAATGAGGCGTTATTTTAGGTAATAAAACCTCAACTTTTCAGTTGAGGCATATTGTTAGATATTATTCGAACTCGATTGTATTATTTTCTAAATGGTCTAAAAAGCTCCCTTTTTTAGCACTTAATTGCAGGTGCAATTCCACCAAAACAGGGCTTTTTCTCATGCGTCTACAAAAAATGTTTTCAAAAATGTTTTCACGGAAATGGTTTTAAATCATTGTTACATATCCTGAAGAGTAAATAACATCTTTAAGGATATGCATGATGTTGCATTCACTGATAACAGTATTCCACATGCTGTTCAAGAAGTCCAATCTAAAAAACAGCTGAAGCAGCATCTTATAATAGCTTGCTGGAAATGTTATAATAGTATAGACATTTTACCAAGACAATCATAAATCCCATATAAAGAAAGAAGGAATAGCAGTGGATATCAAAAGCCTGATTGGCGAAACAACGGAATATGACAAGAAATTAAGACTTGAGGAAAAGAAACCGAAGAGCTGGTGCAAGACTGTCAGTGCCTTTGCAAACTCATTTGGCGGTTTTCTTGTCTTTGGCATTTCTGATGATGACGAAATCATCGGGCTTAAAGATGCTGCCAAGGATGCTGAAAAGATCAGCGAAATCATCAAGACCAGGCTTGATCCAGTACCTGAATTCTCTATTGAATTCCATAAGGAAGATAACAAGGATCTGATCCTTCTTCATGTTTTTAAGGGTGAGGAAACGCCTTACTACTATTCTGGCGATGGCTCGCTTGAAGCCTATGTAAGAATGGGAAACGAGAGTGTCAAGGCTACTTCCATCGAATTGAAACGCCTTGTAATGCGTGGAAAGAACTCCACTTTCGATTCGCTTGTTACCGATTATGACTTTGATGATTACTCTTTCTCCAAGTTGAAGGAAAGATACTTCCAATGGACTGGCAAAAGCTTTGACGATAAACTGTATGAATCATTTGGCATTGTCAATAGCAACGGCAAACTGACAAACGCCGGAGCTCTATTGGCTGATGAAACCCCTGTTTATCAAAATAGATTATTCTGCACTAGATGGAATGGCTTGACCAAAGCTGGAGGCTTGATTGATGCACTGGATAGTGCAGAATACAAAGGAGGCTTGATTTCCCTTCTTCGTGATGGCGAATCCTTTATCAAAAGGAACACCAGAGTGATGTGGAGGAAAACACCTTTCTCAAGAATCGAAATGCCGGAATATGTTTTCCAAAGCGCATCCGAGGCTCTTGTCAATGCGCTGATTCATCGTGACTATACGGTAGTTGGCAGCGAAGTCCATATCGACATATTCGATGATCGAATGGAGATATATTCTCCAGGTGGAATGGTCAACGGAAGACTAATTCAGGAGTTAGACATCAGGCATGTCCCTTCGGAAAGAAGAAACCCAATATTGGCCGATATCTTCAATCGTCTTGGTCTTATGGAAAGACAAGGCAGCGGACTTAGCAAGATTGTCGAAGGTTACCAGTTTGAGGAGAATTATACAGAAGCAAAAAGACCAGTCTTCTACTCTGACAGAACTCAGTTCATAGTTGAGATGCCTAACTTAAATTATGATTCATCAAATAGTGGCACCCAAGATGGCACCCAAGATGATATTAATAACAGAATCATCAGCCTGATCAGAGCAAACAACAAAATAAGCGCAAAAGATATGGCAAATGAATTAGGCATCAGTTTAAGAACTGTGAGAAGAAAGCTTAGTGAATTAGACTGTATTAAATATGTTGGTAGAGGATATAGTGGCCATTGGGAAATAGAGGAATAACTGATCATAAACGTTAGCAGAAGCTGCTGGCGTTTTTGTTTACCTTGCAATAGCTTGAAAACCATCTGTTTTCACAGGTGCAATCCCTAAGAAAGCGAGCAAACTCGATTGTATTATTTTCCAAATGGTCAAAAATGTGCCCTTTTTGGCCATATTCACAGGTACAATTCCACCAAAACAGTTCTTTTTCCCATGCGTCTACGAAAAATGTTTTCAAAAATGTTTTCACGGAGTTGGTTTTGATGCGATTATTTCATGTCATGAAAATCAATATACTTCTCAGTTAGATCTTCGATCTATTTTATTGAATGATTATATTATTACAACTGAATAAAATAGAATCCATCATGAATTTAACAATTTTATACCGACTATCCAGAGCTATAAAATAAATGTTATACTCTAGGTGATTTTAGATAAATGGATTTATACAAA
>JAUNCS010000015.1 GCA_030526485.1 Erysipelotrichaceae bacterium
CACCTTATGAGGTATATCACAAGACCGAGTTGCGATTAGTTTGACAATTCGGGAGCCAAAAAAAGAAGTAACCTTTCGATTACTTCTTATAGAATTTTACTTAAGAATTCTTTTAGTCTTGGAGACTTAGGATTTTCGAAGAAGTCTTTTGGACTGCCTTCTTCAGCGATTACACCTTCATCCATGAAGATAATTCTATTAGCAACTTCTCTGGCAAAGCCCATTTCATGAGTTACCACAATCATTGTCATACCTTCATTAGCCAGATTCTTCATAACCTGTAATACTTCACCAACCATTTCTGGGTCTAAAGCTGAAGTAGGTTCATCAAATAATAAGATTTCTGGATTCATGCATAGAGCACGAGCAATCGCAATACGCTGTTTCTGGCCACCTGATAAAGTATCAGGATAAGCCTTAATGAAGTCAGCCATACCTACCTTAGTTAAATTGTCTAAGGCAATCTTTTTAGCTTCTTCCTTATTTCTTTTTAAAACCTTTGTCTGAGCCAGGATACAGTTATCCAAAACATTCATATTATTGAATAAATTGAACTGCTGGAATACCATACCAACTCTTTGACGGTAGTTATTAATATTCTTTAGGCTGTTTAAGCTTTCACCAAAGACTTCAATATCACCGCCATCATAGAATTCTAACTGGTTAATACATCTAAGCATTGTACTCTTACCAGAACCAGAAGGACCGATAAGACATAGTACATCGCCCTTATTAACATCGAATTCAATGCCTCTTAAGACACTGTTTGCGCCAAAGCTCTTTTTAACGCCCTTTACTTTAATCAAAGCACTCACGTTTTTCTTCCTCCTTGGCAATCTTCATATTAGACATCATAGTATCTGATTGAGGTAATGATGTACGAGAATGATTCATCTTCTTTTCAATTCTATGTAGAACAAAAGAAGTGATAGAAGTCATCAGCAAGTAGATACAAGCTGTCACAAAATATGTTTCAGTGAAAGCATATGTTGAACCAGCAATAGATCTAGACTGGAACATTAATTCAGTAATTGAAATGATAGTCAATACTGAAGAGTCCTTGATATTAACGATAAATTCATTACCAATAGCTGGGAATGAATTCTTGATAGCCTGTGGAAGTACAACAGAGATCATAGTCTGCCAGTTAGACATACCAAGAGCTCTAGCTGCTTCAGTCTGGCCTCTATCTACAGACTGGATACCACCTCTGATGATTTCAGACATGTAGGCACCAGTATTAATAGATAGTACGAATAGAGCTGCCACAAACTTATCCCACTTAACGATATTTGAATAAACCAAGTAATAGATGAATACAGCCTGTACCATCATTGGTGTACCACGGAAAATTTCAATATAGATAGTTGCGACAGTGTCATAAATCTTCTTTAAAACCTTAGCGGCAGTTGAAGCATTATGATCAAGTTTGATGGCCTTAAAACCACCAACAAGTAAACCAAAACATAGACCTATTATAGTACCAACAAAGGCCACGATTAACGTGGTCCTTATTCCTAATGCAAAACTTGGCCAGTACTTAATAAGTAACTGATAAGATTTTACAAGAGACACTTAATTATTCTCCTGCAGGTTGTCTGTCAGTTGCAGCAAGCATCATTTCTAGTCTAGTTTCAGCTGAGATAGTATCTAAAGCAGCCTGAACTCTAGCCTGGAATTCTTCTTCACCTTTTCTTAAGCCGATAGAAACTGATGTATCAACATCGAAACCATGGCCTTCAGCGAAAGTTACATAAGTTAATGATTGGTTAGCAGTGCAGATACCAACAGCAACTGGAAGTTCAGCAGTGATAGCATCAGCAACACCAGCAGTTAGATCTGGAATCATTGCAGGATAGTCAGCCTTTGGATCTAAGTGGTTAGCACCGATACCTTCGATCTGGTCGATGATTTCATCATAAGTAGTACCCTGCTGACCCATTACCTTGTACTGAGCAAGTTCCTGGATATCAGTTACGTTCTGTACTTCTGAACCATCTTTAACGATGATTACCATGTCTGATTCATAGTATGGAGTAGTGAAAGAGATTTCTTCTCTTCTTGTTGGAGTATCAGTCATACCAGCGATGATTAAATCGATTTCACCCTGGTTAAGAGCTGGGATTAAGCTATCCCATTCAAGCTTAACGATCTGAAGTTCCATACCCATCTGTTCAGCGATCATAGAAGCCATAACTACGTCGTAGCCATCAGCTAAGTCTACAGAGTTGATCTGAACTGTGTGTTCACCAGCTTCAAGAGTTGTCCAGTTGAATGGAGCGTAGTTACATTCCATACCAACTCTTAAAACATTGTTAGTTTCAGTGTTAGTGTCTGTGTTAGTATTAGCTTCTTCTTTTGATCCACATGCAGCTAAGCCAAATACCATTAAAGCTGCAAGGACGATTGTCATTAATCTTTTCATTTTAAGTCTTCCCCCTTTTCAGATTAAATAAAAAATCGCACCTGCTATCAGATATGCGATTCAATAAATAACCTCATACATAATAGCGCCTCTACATAAGTAGGAGTGTTATAAGTGTTCCCTATAACCCCACAAGTTACCTGTGCCCAAGTAAGATGTTCGGCGATGATTACCTTTCGTTAAGATCACTGCCCGCCGGCTAACTTAACTACTCTTCTACATCGCTACCTCTATATTAGATTTTGTACAAATCTACTTTATCAACATTTAAACCTCCCGTCAACGAAAAAATGAAAAATATTCTCAAAAATAATGAAAAATATTTCATTTCAAATCCCAACACGAGAGATTTGGCATTTTCATCACGAGAGATTTTCTATTCAGGGTCAAAAGAATCAAAAATAAACTGCTGATAATATTCTTTTGCCTGTTCAAGTTCTTCCTTGCTCTTAACAGTCCAGGCTACACACTCCGCCTTGTAAAGCTTAGAAATAAGCTTAAAAGAAATATTCTGATTATGGATATCCATAGCCACAAAGTCAGGCTTAGTATAAAAATTAGAAAGACAGTAAGTCATAACAAAACGCAATAACAAACTCTTATTCTTTAGCTTTTCATCATGAATATAGTCATAAGTAAGCTGACCTCTAATGATATCTGGATACTTATCCTTTAAATGTTTGACAACCAATGGATTAAAAGACTCCATCACATACTTATTTTCATATTTATTCAATAATTCAATAGCTCTGTCACAGGTCTCGATTGCCCTGTCCTCCGGCTTAATTTCGACGATAATCGGTACATCTTTGCCTAAGGTATCTAAAACTTCACTGAATAAAGGAATCTTTTCATCAGTATCCAAAAGATGCAACTCATTAAGCTCATCATAAGTTAAGTCAGTCAGTTTCATATCGAGATTACACATTCTCTTTAATGAGACATCATGAAAAACCACCAGCTTATTATCACTGGTAAGCTGAACATCCAGTTCAGTACCCATCTTTTTATCTCTGGTCTTTTTAAAAGCCTTTAAAGAATTTTCTGGAATATCAAGATTATTAAAATAACCGCGATGAGTATAAAGAACTTTTTCAAAATCCTTCATTTCAGCTTTTCTTTTTAAATTAGGCTTAATCGCATATAAATATAAAACTATTAACAAAAGTAGAATCAACATATTTCCTCTCAAACAAAAAGTCTAGTAACTAGACTTAGTAGAATTTTTCAACCGCTTCCTTAAAAGACTCCAACATACCAACATCACCATCCTCAATCGCATGAGCAATGCAATGTTCCATATGTTCATTAATGATTTCCTTACCCAAAGAGTTTAGAGCTCCACGGCATGCTGAAAGCTGAATCAGCACATCAGCACAATCCTCATCATTTTCAATCATTCTTTTAACCTTCTCAAGATGACCAATAGTCCTTGATAAACGGTTCAGTTCTTTCTTTTTTACTTCCGGAGAATGGTAATGTTTATGCTCGTGTTTATCCATCATTTTCCCCCTTATGAATCTCTCTTAAACCCTCAAACTCATCGCAAAGTTCCTTCACTGAACAGGAATTACAGTCATTGACCACCATACCCTTTAAGATATGATCAATTGTTTCGGTGATACTGTCTTTCTTTTAACGATATTGCTTAAATCATCAAATCCTTAGCAACGTAAAACCATCTGTTTGTTTTTTCATCATACAGAGATCTTACAGGCTTATCATCATAAAATCTGATTGAAGTTTTTATTTTATCAGCAACATTATATCTCAGTTGTACATAATTTGCGTACAACTGAAAAAGCGATGGCTTTACCCATCGCTTATCCTTGAACACCAATCTTTCTTCTTTCAATATTATTCTTTTGATAATATTCGTTTTTCTGCTTATACATTTTTATATCAGCCTCTTTAACATGATCTTCAACTGATAATTCCTTATAATCCGCATGTCTAGCTGCACCGATAGAAAGACTTAATTTCTTAACCAGCTTGCCTGACCAGCTTTCAATTTTCTTATTTAAATCATTTAAAGCCAGTTCTAGCTGTTCCTCATTCATATTGGCAAAGACCACAAATTCATCACCACCAATACGGAAACTCTGACCATATCTTCCCAAGGCATTATTAATGCATTCTGCTGCCCCACAGATTAATTCATCACCAGCCTCATGTCCTAACGAGTCATTAGCAAGCTTTAATCCATTAATATCAATAAGACAGGCTACAAAGTCTTCAGGAATACTATCCTGATATTTATTCATCGCATCGACATAGGCAAAACGACTGCCAATATGTGTTAAAGGATCAACTGATAACTTTAACTGCTGATCAGAAATGGTTTCATCCATCACAATCTGGAAATACTCGGAATGATGAATAAATAAGAAGACCACTCCAAAGGCGATAGCCAGATAAGAGATACGATACTGACTGCCCATGATTTCCTGTACTGCTACTCCAAATAAAGTCATAAAGACAACTGCATATAAGGAGAAACGATTTTGTTTCTTAAAAGACTTGCCATACTTAAGCATCTTGAACATATAGCTAATTACTACTGAAACATAAAAGATAATATATACCGGATAAAACTTACCGTGGGTGTAATGATTGAACTCATCTATTTCAATCATCCAGCCATTAATAGCCGCAATTACCTGAAAGATTGCATTGCCTAAAAAGAGGCATTTTAAAAGACCATTTTTAGAACCAGGCTTTTCACAAATCATAATCAGGGCTCCACCAATCATTGGTGTAAGTATATAATCACAGGCCTTAACCATCTTTAAGACAGAACTTGGAATATTAGGATTTAAACCGATATGAACACCACCGCATTCTGCGATAGCCGCCAGCAAAACAATCAGGTTAGTAGCCAAAAAGAGTCTTCTTTTTTCTGCTGTAATACGATTATTTTCCATAATCAGAATTGATAGAACAGCCAGTGCTAAGATAACAACTATTATTATCAAGGTATAGTAGTTCATAAAAGCCCACCTCCTTTATCGGTAAATACATTGTTTATATTGTACCAATAAAAAAGTGATGACTCTCAAAGAAATCATCGCAAATTACTATTTCTTAATTCCTGATACCTGATACATCTCATCATTGGAAATGACTGTCTTTACTTCAAAGTATGGTTCAAACAGTTTAAGCAGGTCTTCTGCCTCCATTAAACCATTGGAAACTTTAGAAGCTGGTCCATGGTGGTGAGCATCAATCTTAGCTCTACTCATACCATGAGCAATACTTAAAGTACCATTTTCCTTTAATAAAGAAGCGCACTTCTTTATCAGACTTTGTGGATTGATGAAGTGCGGGAAGGCATTATAAATCATTACCACATCATATTTGCCTTCTTCACTTAAGTCTTCCACATCAGTGCATACAAGTTTAATTCTTTCATCATTGAATTTCTGTTTAGCAACTTCAATCATGCCAGAAGAGATATCAACACCAGTCAGACTATTTACATTTCTATTTAGATAATCATTAAACAGCACACCTGTACCACAGGCTACATCCAGGACATCAATGCCCTCTTTGATATTGGCATTATCCAGGATGATATTAATGATTTCATCATTGTGTTTTAAATCCTTATCCCAATCCGCAGACAATTCATCAAAGAATTCAATTACATCTTCTTTTTTAATCATGATTAACCCGCAAAGAAAGTATCGGTATCAATCTTCTGATAACCACCAAAACTTGACTTAGCACTAAAGATTTCCTCAGCCAGATCTTTACCAAAGAAAGCATTTGTAACTCTGTTTGTTACTTCATTCATCTCGATATCAGCAAACTCTTCAGGATAGACACTCTTGGCAATAAACCAGGTATTGATTAACGCAATTTCATAGTTGGTGTAATAAGCGTTATAAGCCATTTCCAGATATACTTCACCATTTTGCCAAGCCTTGCATTCATTAAACATATCCGGATTTTCCGCATATAAAGGCTTAATATTTTTAACAGCCGCCGCATCAATAAACATGATGTCCATGTCCTTACCTAAATCAACAAACTTTTCTTCTTCAATAGCCTGTACACCAGGATTATCAAGACTCACCACATTGTCAACATTAGCGATCATAAATGAAACATAATTAGGTGAAGTCATTAAGTGATTAGTAGTACCCCAGTTACCTAAACCACAAATATAAGCCTTAGGCTTTTCAGTCACATTAGCTACTCTTTCTTCAATTGCCTTTGTTTCTAAATCAATAAATTCAATTAAAGAATTAGCCTTTTCTTCTTCATTAAAAATCTTGCCTAAAAGTTCCATTGAACCCTTAAACGCTTCATCAAAGACACCCTTGCCACCAGACTTTAAAGTAATTACCGGTACGCCAGTCTGTTCTTCTAAAGCCTTAGCCTTATCTGCGTCTTCATATTCCGAAATGATGATATCGGGATTGCAGCTCAAGATTTTTTCGGCTTCTGCAGCCTGCGCATTTGGCCCACCGACGCCACAGCTAGGCAAAGTATTAAAGATATCACCATATGCCAAAACATAAGGTCTCGCTACCGAGTCAAACATCTTAGGTCTTTCTTCTAAAGAAGTATTATCAATATCTTCAACACCACTTAATAAATTAACATCACCAATATAGCTATACATTCTAAGTGCACCCGCACCAATGCAGACAACACTCTTATATGAGCCAGGAAGTACTTCCACTTCTCTTCCAATCATATCGATTACTGTAATTTTTTCTGTCACATCATTTTCTTCTACCTTGTTTTGTCCACAGGCAGCCAATGTGCAGATAATTAATAAGCACAATAAACAATTAATAATTTTCTTCATTTACCCATCTCCCTAACACTACTTTTTGTTTATTTATTTCCACGATTCTTACTTTTATACCAAAGCATTCCTCGATGATTTCTTCATTTACAATGTCCCTATTACCTGACTTAAGGACTTTGCCATCTTTGATAAAAAAGAACTTATCACCAGCCATTAAAGCCTGATTGATATCGTGTAAAGACATTAAAATTGAAACATTCTTTTCCTTAGCTATTCTTTTAGCCTCTTTTAAAATCAGTTCCTCATTAGCCAGATCAAGATTACCGGTTGGCTCGTCAAATAAAAGAATCTTTGGCTCCTGAACCAGGGCCCTGGCAATAGCCACCTTTTGTCTTTCACCACCTGAAAGTTCATCGACGTAGCGATCAATATAAGACTCCAGTCCCATTTCCCTGATAACTTTTTCGACGATTTCAATATCAGATTTACCTTCTTTAATATCGAAATAAGCCATACGACCAGCAAGAATTGAATCATAGACACTTAAGGAACCAAACTCAATATTCTGTGGCACATAAGCGATATACTTAGCTCGCTCACGCGGCTTTAGTTTTAATAAATCAGTATCGTTATATGTTATAGAACCACTATTAGCCCTTTCAATACCGATGATATTCTTAAACAGCGTTGTCTTGCCCGAACCATTCTTACCCAGAACTATTCCAACTTCACCTTCTTTTAAAGATAAAGACAAATCATCTAAAACTTCACTTGAAAAGCGGTGATACTTAAAATTTAAATTCTTAATCTCTAGCATTTCTTGCCCGCCTTTCTTGAAAAGATAATCATTAAAAAGAAAGGTGCACCCAATAAGGAAGTTATAGCCCCTACCGGTAAGGCTGAGCCACTGCCCATGCTGCGTGATAGCGTATCGGCAAATAGTAGAAGTAAGGAGCCCATCAAGGCTGTAGAAACAATTGAGAAGCGATGATCCTGCCCCATAAGCTTTTTAATCACATGAGGACAGATAATGCCCACAAAGCCAATTATGCCTAAGTATGATACGCAAACCGCCGTAATAAGTGAGGCCATAAATAAGGAAATGAATCTGAGTCTTTTTACATCAACGCCCATACTCAAGGCACTGGCATCACCGCTCAATAAGGCATTATATTTCCAGGCGTTAAGAATAAAAATAATTAATCCGATAAATACTACCACAAACATTATTAAGTCTGTCTTATAAGTAGCCCTGCCCAAATCACCAAAGTTCCAGATAACCGCTGCTGATATTCCCACATCAGTCGCATAGAACTGCAGTATTGTGGTAGCTGCTGTCCAGATTGATCCAATGGCAATACCCGCTAGCACTACAACATTTGGTGAAAAAGACCTAAGTTGGCATAAAGATAGAATTAATAAAATTGAAATAATCGAAAAGATAAAGGCCATTAGACTGGTCGCATAAGGATTGGCACTGCTTGCGTAGTTTACTACATTATGGCCCGTATCTAAGAATCCTCCCGCAAAAGCGATTATTGATAGATTAGCCCCAAAGACCGCTGCATTAGAAACGCCCAGAGTTGATGGGGATGCCATCGCATTATTTAGATTAGTCTGCATGATTAAGCCAGCAATTGCCAGTCCAGCCCCGGCAATAATAGCCGCTAGAACTCTTGGTATACGGATATTGTAAAGAATGCGGATATTGGCAGAACTTGACTTAAAAAACAAGGCCTTTACACATTCAACAAAGCCCATATTAGCTGAACCGGTAAACATACAGATGACAGCCATTACCAATAAGAATATAAATAATAAAGAAACGATTATTCTTTTCCTTTTTATAGTCTTTTCAAACATACCCTTAATAAATTAGCACATATTCTCAATCCCATTAAGCCACCAGGGGGATACAATAAATAAAAAGGAATTTTAAATATGACAAGAAAAATAATAATTGATACCGATACCGGTTCCGATGATGCGGTAGCCATCATGATGTGTCTAAGAGACCCAGGAGTTGAAGTCTTAGCTTTAACTACAGTCTCTGGCAATGTTCCCCTTGAACAAGCTACCCTAAACTGCCTGATGTCCGTAGAAGTGGCAGTAGGCAAGGAAAATCATCCTCCTGTATATATGGGAGCTGATAGACCACTATATCGCGAAAGAGTTCATGCCCGCAATGTCCATGGCAATGATGGTATGGCTGATTGTGACTTAATTCATCCAAGTATTAAGCCAGTTGAAGGAGTAAAAGCCTGCGATGCGATTATTGACCTGGTAAAACAATATCCCGATGAAATTGAGTTAGCCGTCATTGGTCCGGTTACCAATGTGGCATTGGCCATGATGAAAGATCCTGAAACCATGAAACACGTTAAATGTATCTGGACTATGGGAACCACTGGCTTTGGAAGAGGCAATACAACGCCAGTTTCCGAATTTAATGTTTACGCTGATGCGGAAGCCTATAAGGTAATGATGGACTTTGGTGTCCATGTCTACGTCGGTGGTTATGACTTATGTACATCAGACAATGCCTGGTTTGACGCTGATACAAAGGAACTATTAGACAGTGGCACTAAAGCAGCGAGATTTGCGGTTGAATCAAATGAAATGCTGGCCAAGTTCTGTGAAGCTATTGGTGGCGAAAGAAGAATTGATTTACCAGATGCAGTATCTTTATCACCAATGTTATGGAGCGATGTAATTGAAAAAAGCGTTGACTGTGTATCCTATGTCTGCACAGAGAATCTTCCAACCTATGGCCAGGTCATCTTCTATGATGGCGTTACACTGGCTGCCATGGGTCCAGGCTTTGATGGCAAGATTTATGGCAAGGAAAAACCAAATTGTACAGTAATTTATAAAGTCAACAGTGAAAAATACAAGAGCAGACTGGCTAAATTATTAATGGAAAGATAAAATCAAGTCATGGATCAACTTGATAAAAAGCAGATACAATCACAGGTTAATGATTTCTTTGAAGTACATATAGTAGATAGTACCGATTCAACTAATGATGCGCTAAAAAGAAACAGTAAACATCTTAGTGAAGGCTTTGTTCTGATTGCCAATAATCAAAGTAAGGGAAAAGGAAGAAATGGCAACAGTTTCTCATCACCTTCTGATATGGGTATCTATTTATCAATCTATTTAAAGCCGGACTTTAACAATTCAATAAAGCTTACTCTAATCAGCTGTCTGGCAACAGCCAAGACCATTGAAAAACTATACGGCATTAAACCTGGTATTAAATGGGTTAACGATATCTTAATCAATAATAAGAAAGTCTGTGGCATTCTTTGTGAAACTTCTTTAATCAACGAAGAACTCGACTATGCGATTGTGGGTATTGGCATTAATCTTCATTCATATCAGATGAATGAAGAAATAAGAGATATTGCGGGATGTGTAGAAGATTTCAGTGATAAATATATTTCAAGAAACATCTTTATTGGGGAGATGCTCAATACTTTCTATGACTTATATCTGAATTTCGATATTGAAGAATACAAGAAATATTCCTGTACATTAAATACCGAAATAAAGGTTATCGAGCCAAAGGAAACTTATCTGGCCAAGGCAATTGATATTGATGAGAACGGCTATCTGATAGTTGAAAGAGAAAATAAAAAATTTCCCCTGGTTTCAGGAGAAATTCATATCAGGCCTCAAGAGAAATAATATTATTTTCAATGATTTTATGAACATGTTCGCCAAGTTCTTCGGCGGACATGTTTTTATATTCCTCATACTTTATAGCCTTATCAAAAGTGATATATAAGTCTTTGATATTGACATCCTTGCGGTCAAGACAATAGGCGCCACTGATGGAAACGGGAACGATAGTTACCTTAGACATTAGGGCAATCTGCAAAGACTTTTCCTTAAAGTCATTCATCTTATCACCCTTAGATCTGGTTCCTTCCGGAAACAGCAAAAGATTCTGCTTATTTTTAAGATATCTTAAAGACTCTCTTAGCATATAAACATTGCCTTCTCTTGTTTCACGATCAAAATGAATGGTCTTAATATTTTGTGCCCATCTGCCCATTAAAGGGAGCTTTTCATTTTCCTTTTTAGAAATAAAACTTAAAGGCTTTTTTAGTGCTGCACAAATAAGTAATGGATCAATAGTTCCCTGATGGTTGCATACAAAAAGTACACCATCATTCTCAACATTTTCCAAACCCCTGATATTCAACTTATAACCCATATATCTCAACAGTCTTTTACTGTTTTTATGACATAAGGCATAATTAGTGGCCAGGTCCTTATTCTTATTTAATAAACCCTTTATCCACATATAGGGTATCAGCCAGATAACTCTAAGTATTGGTAATATACGCATTTAATCCCTGCTTTCTATAATCGCAATTGCATTAGCCAGCATACCATCATGGGCTATGGAAATATGAGCCTTATAGCCCTTTATATCAACACAAGGCTTATTATCCTTATAATAGATTTCAAAATCAGAAATCAGACTATCAGCAGGCATGGCCTTAACTAAAGCTTCCTTAGCCGCAAAATGACCACCTAAAAACTCAATTTTGCGATGAGTGCTTAATGTCTTATAAGTAGCATATTCATTTTCCGTTAATATCTTTTTGGCTAAGTCTTCCTGTTTGGGAAGCAGTCTTTCCATATTAACAAGATCAGTTCCAACACCAATAATCATTATTCACCAACAGCGCACATGATTTCGCCCTTGCAGGCTACCTTACCGTCAACTGTAGCCTCAACATCCGCAAAATAAATACCCGCTTTCTGATTGGTTAAAGTCACCTTTAAAGTTAAGACATCACCAGGAATAACCTGCTGTCTGAATCTCATCTTATTAATACCGGCGAAATAGCCAATCTTACCCTTATTTTCAGGCTGAGACATTAAAAGTACACAACCTGTCTGGGCTAGAGCTTCAACAATTAAAACACCAGGCATTACATGTTTTTGCGGGAAGTGGCCCAAGAAATGCATCTCATTGGCAGTAACACATTTTCGGCCAATGATAGTCTTCTGGTCTTCACTGATTTCATCAATCGCATCAACTAAAAGAAATGGATAGCGATGAGGAATAATCTTCTGAATATCGTTAGAATTATAGATCATCTTATTTACCAGTCTTCTTTAAGATAATTGAAGCGTTATGACCACCAAAACCTAATGAGTTACTCATAACATAATTCAATTCTTTATGAACATTCTTATTTAAAACAACATTAACATTGCAGGCTTCTTCTTTTTCTTTACTGTTGATAGTACAAGGTACTAAATCATTTTCTACAGCCTTAACACAGATAATAGCTTCAATAGCACCACTGGCACCTAATAAGTGACCAGTATTAGACTTGGTACTTGAAACAAGGACATTAGGAGTATGTTCACCAAAAGCCACATTTAAGGCATTAGATTCAGTTGAATCATTTAAAGGTGTACTTGTACCATGGGCATTAACATACTGAATGTCTTCTTTAGCAATACCAGCATCTTCAATAGCCTTGCTCATCGCTAAAGCTGCAATTGCACCACTGCTTTCTGGAGCAGTAATATGATGAGCGTCGCATGATGCACCATAGCCTACAACTTCCGCATAAATCTTGGCATTTCTTTTTACAGCATGTTCATATTCTTCTAGTAATAATACGCCAGCACCTTCGCCCATTACAAAGCCACTTCTTTCCTTATCAAAAGGAATAGATGCACGGTTTTTATCATCACCCATATGCAGTGCGCGCATTGACTGGAAACCAGCTACACCTAATGGTGTAATACTGGCTTCTGAGCCACCTGCCAGCATTAAATCTTCATAGCCATCTCTAACGCGGTGGAAAGCTTCACCAATTGCATTTGTAGCTGCAGCACAAGCTGTAACAACAGCTGAACAATAGCCCTTGGCTTTATGATCAATAGCTACCTGACCAGCAGCCAGATTGATTAAAGACATTGGAATAAAATAAGGCGATACTCGACCTGGACCCCTATCGCTCATAGCTTCCTTACAAGATTCGATGGTTTCAATACCACCAATACCAGAAGCGATAAGAACACCAAAACGAGTATTATCAATTGCTTCAAGATCAAGTCTGCTGTCAGTCATTGCCTGTTTGGCAGCGATTCTGGCAAACTGCGTAAATCTGTCATTAAACTTTAAATCACGAGCTGCAAAGTATTCATCAGTATTAAGATTCTTTACTTCAGCAGCCAGCTTTACCTTATATTCATCAGTATTGAAATGTGTAATAAAATCGATGCCACACTTGTTTTCTTCGATTGACTTCCACATTTCATCAACGGTATTACCAATAGGAGAAACAACTCCCATACCTGTTACTACAACTCTTCTTGTCATATTTCCTCCTACATCCACATGCCACCATTGACATTAAATACCTGGCCAGTTGTATATTCACACGCATCGCTGGCAATAAATAGTGCTGTATCAGCGATATTTTTAACCTGACCAAACTTTTTCATTGGAATATTTTTAAGCGTTTCTTCTTTGACATTATCGCTTAAGACACTGGTCATTTCGGTATCAATAAAGCCTGGAGCAATCGCATTTACACGAATATTTCTTGAAGCCAGTTCCTTGGCTAAAGACTTAGTAAAACCGATGATACCAGCCTTGCTGGCAGCATAGTTACACTGACCGGCATTGCCCATAACACCAACAATACTTGCCATATTGATGATGCTGCCACATCTTTTCTTCATCATCATCTTAGAAGCCTGCTTGGAACATAGGAATGTGCCCTTCAGATTGATATTAATGACATCCATGAAGTCTTCTTCACTCATTCTTAACAGTAAGCCATCTCTTGTAATACCTGAATTATTCACTAAAACATCCAGATGACCATAGTGTTCATCAATGGTCTTAAACATCGCCTCAACCTCTTCACCATTAGCCACATTAGCCTTGATGATGATTGAATCATTTGAATATTTACTTACTTCTTCTAATGTTTCTTCAGCAGCTTTTTGATTGCCATTATAGTTAATAACGACATCATAGCCATTTCTTGCAAAGCTAATCGCTAATTCTTTACCAATGCCTCTGCTGGAACCGGTAACCAGTACAACCTTACTCATTGCTTAACTCCTGTAATAATTTATCTACATCTTCAACTTTGTCGATATTAAAGACTCTTACATCTTTATTGATCTTTTTGATAAGTCCACTTAAAGTATGACCAGGACCAATTTCAATAAAGGTATCAACACCTTTTTCAACCATATATTCAATAGAAGGATAGAATAGAACACTGCTCATAATCTGTTTCTTCAATAAGT
This sequence comes from Erysipelotrichaceae bacterium, assembly GCA_030526485.1. Classification (GTDB taxonomy): domain Bacteria; phylum Bacillota_I; class Bacilli_A; order Erysipelotrichales; family Erysipelotrichaceae; genus Colivicinus. The sequence goes on from JAUNCS010000015.1 coordinate 14,490, forward strand.
TTTTAATATCACCATCATTTTCTTTCGCATTCACATTGAAAATAACGGGAATTTCCTGCTTATTGAACTCATAATTCTTTAAGACAGCCATCAGCTTTTCACTAGCTTCAGACAATAAAGGTGAATGGAAAGCACCACTGACCTTTAGTTCTACTATTCTTCTAACACCATTCTCTTTTAAGAATTCACTTGCCTCAACGACCGCCTTATTAGTACCAGTAATTACAATCTGGTTATAGGCATTGTAGTTGGCGATAGTACAGATTTCATCGCCCTTAGTAGCGGTTTCACAAGCCTTTTTAATCAAGTCGATATCATCAGACATAACAGCTGCCATCTTGCTGGTACCAGCAGGCAGACTGTTTGCCATGATTAAGCCTCTTTCTCTAACAATCTCTAAGGCATCAGAAAGACCAATAGCCTTAGAAGCACATAGAGCACTATATTCACCCAGGCTTAGACCACAAAGATAATCAGCCTTAAGATTAAGTGTTTTTAAAACTTCATAGATAGCCATACTGGTAGCCAAAACACAAGACTGCGTATACTCAGTGCTATTTAACTTTTCAATAGGACCATTAAAACAGATATCTTTTAAATCAAAATCCATTTGAATATTGTCATAAACATTTCTGGCTTCAGGATATTTTTTATAAAAATCCTGGCCCATACCGACATACTGACTGCCCTGTCCAGCAAACACAATTCCTAATTTCATCTCAATACCTCGTTAGCTTCTTCTTGAAGTTCCTTCATTAATTTTTCAACTGTTGTAAGTTCCTTGATTCTATAGCCATTAAAACCAGTGAAAACCAGGCCCTCTTGAATATTTCCCTTAACCGCTTCGATTAAAGCTCTGCTGATACAATAAGGTGTATCCAAAGGATTACAAGGCTTTAAGCATCCAATACAGTTAGTAATTTTTCGATTGCCCTCTTCCTTAACCCTCTTCATATAGTCATTTAAGACTGCACGACCTGGGAAGCCTGTTGGACTTTTTACAAGTACGATGTCTTTTTCATCAGCCTTGATAATTTCTTCCTTAAATCTGATATCGGCATCACATTCCTCAGTGGCAATAAATCTAGTCCCCATCTGTACACCACTGGCACCATTATTGATATAGTGAGCGATATCCCTTCCATCATAGATACCACCAGCCACAAAAACTGGAATATCTCTTTGATATTTATCAGCATAAGGCTTAATACATTCCAGTACCTCAGATAAGATTTCATCTAAAGACTGACAGGTACCTTCCTCAAGATCCTTTAATTTAAAACCCAAATGGCCACCAGCCAGACTGCTCTCAATTACGATAAAGTCCGGAGTGCGATTATATTTCTGATCCCAGGCCCTAAGAATTAAGTTAGCTGCCTTGCCACTGGAAACAATTGGTGCCAGTAAGATATCACTGTCACCTGCATATTCCGGTAATGACAAAGGCATACCCGCACCAGAAATAATGGCGTCATAGCCTGCCTTTACACATTCCTTTACATAAGTGTCATAGTTATTGCAGGCAAACATGATATTTACGCCAAGTAAACCCCTGCCATTGCTGATAGCTCTGGCACTTTTTGCACATTCATGTAAGGCCTTGATATTAGCCTTTAAAGGATTAACGAAGAAATCATTTTCTCTATATCCTGGATGAGCTGCACTGATTACGCCTAAACCCCCTTGTTTCATGACATTACCAGCCAGGCCATCCAAAGAAACACCAACACCCATTCCCCCTTGGATAATTGGCACTTCCAGGACTCTGTTTCCTAATTTAACGGGCTTTAGCATTAGATTTCCTCTAATTTATTATTAAGATTTACTATTTCTGCCTTAGCCGAAATAATCATGTCATCTAAAATTTCTTTAACAGTTTTTCTCTCACTTACCAAGCCAGCAATCTGACCCATCATAACTGAACCCATTTTGATATCACCATCAAAGACAGCTCTTCTTAAAGCACCTAAAGTAAGCTTTTCCAGTTCTTCTCTAGAACCCGCTTCCTTTTCGAGCTTCAAGTATTCTCTACTCATATTATTCTTAAGAATTCTTACAGGAGAATTCATACTTCTGCCTGTAACAACTGTATCTGTATCCTTGGCATTGATTACAGCCTGCTTATAGTTTTCATGAATTGGACACTCATCAGCAACCAGTAAACAAGTACCAACCTGAACGCCACAGGCACCTAAAGATAAAGCCGCATTAAAGCCCCTTCCATCAGCGATACCACCAGCTGCTACAACTGGAATATTTACCGCCTTAACAACCTGGGGAACTAAAGACATCGTAGTCTGTTCACCAACATGGCCACCAGCTTCGGTTCCTTCAACGATTAAACCATCAGCACCACTTCTTTCAAGTCTGATAGCTAGGGCAACACTTGGAACAACCGGAAAGACCTTTGCACCGCTGTTCTTTAACATCTCCATATAAACACCAGGATTACCGGCACCAAGAGTTACCAAGGCAACCTTTTCTTCACAAATCATCGCAATCATATCTGGTGTATTAGGATTCATCATCATAACATTTACACCAAAAGGTTTATCAGTAAGACTCTTGCATAGTCTGATCTGATCTCTTGCCTTATCAACTGTCATACCACCTGTACCAATAACGCCCAGTCCACCAGCATTAGAAACTGTTGCGGCAAACTCAGCAGTTGCGATATTGGCCATTGCGCCCTGAATAATTGGATATTTAATATTTAATAACTTATTTAACATCATACTTTTTACCTACCATTTCAAATAAACAGCACCATATGTAAAACCGGCACCAAAGCCAGTAAGAATCAGATTCATTCCCTCTTTTACAAGACAATTTTGTTTAGCCTCACTTAAGGCAATCGCCACGCTGGCTGCACTGGTGTTTCCATATTCATTAAGATTTATGTAAACTTTCTCATCGGGAAGATTCAGTTTCTTTTGTACGTGATTTATAATTCGAACATTGGCCTGATGAGGAATCACCAGATCAATATCTTCAATATTTAATTCCGCTTTTTCACTGACCTTAAGTATTGCGTCCTGCATCGCATTAATAGCGAATCTAAAGACTTCCTTGCCATCCATTGTCAGATATGATGGACTGATATCTGTATTTGTCAAAGCTTTTTTAAGCGGAAGACCCTCAGCGATTAAAACCTTGTTTAAATCGCCAATACTTAAGCAGACTGTTTCTAAACAACTGTTTTCACTTCTTTTTAGAAGCAGTGCGCCAGCCCCATCACCAAACAGGACGCAGGTATTGCGGTCGCTGTAGTCAACAATCTTACTAAGGGTTTCGGCACCGATAACCAGTGCACACTTATAGTTTTTAAGCATTGTCGAAGCTACACTTATCGCATAAATAAAACCTGTACAAGCCGCATTGATATCAAAGGCCATAATCTCACAATCATTTAAGCCCAGTTTAGCCTGCACCACGCAAGCCACTGAAGGTGTGAAATTATCAGGCGTCATTGTAGCCACTACAATCAGGTCAATTTCTTTTTTATCGATTCCCGCATCCTCAATAGCCTTTATTGAAGCTCTATAAGCCAAATCAGAAGTATTTTCATCTTCACTTAAGTATCTGTTATGAATACCAGTTCTTTGAACAATCCATTCATCACTGGTATCAACCACCTTTTCCAAGTCATGGTTGGTAACCAGATGCTTAGCCCTGGCATGACCACAACCAATAATCCTTACATTTTCCATGGCGGTACTCCCAGGTTTCGATACTTGTTTAATCTTTCCTCAACCAGAACACTTTTCTTTTTTGCGCTTAATTCCTTAAGATTGTCATGCAACAGTCTTTTTATCTGATCTATCACTGACATGAAGTTTTCTTCAATCTTGCCAATAGGTTCTTTAACAATATAATCGACAATCTTTTCTTCTTTTAAGTCATAGCTGGTCATCTTCATAACCTCAGCTGCCTCTTTGACTTTGGAATCATCCTTCCACAGGATACTGGCAAAGCCTTCTGGCGAAAGAATAGAATATACCGCGTTTTCCAGCATGATGATTCTATCAGCTACACTAAGCGCTAAAGCGCCACCACTGCCGCCTTCTGAAATAACAATGCAGATAACCGGAACCTTTAAATCAGCGAAAGTATATAAACACTTGGCAATCGCTTCAGCCTGACCATGTTCCTCTGCCACCTTACCAGGATAAGCACCTGGTGTATCGACGATAGTGATAATTGGTCTATTAAACTTTTCAGCCTGTTTAGCCAGACGCAAGGCTTTACGATAGCCTTCTGGCGAAACCATGCCGAAATTCATTTTCATATTTTCTTCAAAGCTTTTACCCTTTGATTCGGCAATTACGGTAACCGGCATATCTTCAAAATAGGCCAGACCACCAATGATTGCCCCATCATCCTTACAGCCCCTATCACCATGCAGCTCAATAAAGTCTGTAAACAGATGTTTGATATAGTCCTGGGCCTTAGCTCTTTTAGGATCTCTTGCCAGAGTCACCCTGTCCCAGGCACTTAAAGAAGAAAAGAATGTTTTCTGTAAGTCATAGATACGGTCCTTTTGGTTTTCATATTCAGGTGAACCGACTTCCATGGCATCCATCTCAAGTCTTAACTTTCGAATTTCTTCTTCTATTAATTCAATCGACATTACTTTCCTCCATGCATTCTAAGTAAAAGATTTAGTTCACTCTTTAAATCTTTTCTTTCAACAATTCGATCAATAAAGCCATTTTCCAGTACAAATTCCGCTGTCTGGAAATTATCTGGCAGTTTCTCATTAATGGTTTTTTCAATTACTCTTCGACCCGCAAAGCCCACTAAACATTTAGGCTCAGCCAGGATAATGTCACCCAGCATTGCAAAGCTGGCACTGACACCACCAGTCGTTGGATGTGTAAGTAAAGAAATATATAAGCCCCCATTATTTGAAAAACGCTTTAAAGCTGCTGAGGTTTTAGCCATCTGCATTAAAGAAACTATTCCTTCTTGCATTCTGGCGCCACCTGAAGTACAGCTTATTAAAAGTGGCAGTTTCTTTTTATCAGCCAGTTCAATAAGTCTGGTGATCTTTTCGCCTACCACACTACCCATCGAGCCCATCATGAAATTAGAATCCATAACCGCCAGGGCCAAGGGCTGTCCATTAATCTTGCCAATACCACAAACTACAGCTTCATTCATACCAGTACTGCTTTTTGCGGCATTTAATTTTTTATCGTAATCAGGAAAATTATTAATATTTTTAGTTATATATTTAGCATCAGTTTCCTTGAAACTGAAATCGTCGCAGAGCTGTCTGATTCTTTCATTGGCACTGATCTTAAAGTGATAGCCACAATTTGGACAGACATACAGGTTGTCTCTTAAAGTAACAACCGAAATATCATTTTCACATTCCGGACACTTCTTAAATACGTGGTCAGGAATTTCTTTTTTAACTGCTTCTTTTCGACGATTCTGATGAAAGATGTTTAATTTATCGTGTCTTAGCTTAAATATATTCATTAGCTATCAGCTCCTCAATCAAACCAGACGCAAATGCTGTATCATATTTGCCTTCAATAAACTGTTTGTTATGTAAAACCAGGTAATGGAATTCTTCGTTTGTCTCTATGCCATCAAGAATGAACTCTTCCAAGGCAACACGCATCTTCTTGATACATTCAAGTCTGCTAGGAGCGAAAGTGATGATTTTAGCAATCATCGAATCATAGTACGGTGGAATAAAGCAACCATTATAGACAGCACTTTCAATTCTTACCCCACGACCTCCTGGCAGATTCAAGAATTCTATCTTGCCAGCTGAAGGAGCAAAGTTTCTCTTTGGATCTTCAGCATTTATACGACATTCCAGGGCATAACCCTGTCTTTTAATATCTTCCTGTTTATATCCAAGTTGTAAATTATTAGCTATTCTGATTTGTAATTTAACCAGATCAATACCAGTAATCATTTCCGTAATTGGATGTTCAACCTGAATTCTGGTATTCATTTCCATAAAATAATAGTCGCCATGTTTATCAAGCAAAAACTCGATAGTGCCTACAGAGTTATAGCCAACTTCTTTGCAGGCCTTAATGGCATCGTTACACATGTTTTCTCTTAATTCTTCACTTAAGACGAAGCAAGGTGCTTCTTCAATCATCTTCTGATTTCTTATCTGGAAAGAACAGTCTCTTTCAAATAAGTGAATGACGTTGCCGAAATTATCACCGGCAACCTGTACTTCGATATGTTTTGGACACTCAATATATTTTTCAATGAAAATATCTTCACTGCCGAAACATACCTTTGATTCATTTTTGGCTTCCAGGAACAGGTGCGCAAAATCACTTTCATCATAGACAATACGCATACCTCTGCCACCACCGCCATTGCAGGCCTTAACAATCACCGGATAGCTAATATCTCTGGCAATCTTTAAGCCTTCTTCAACTTCCTTAACCGGTTCATTGCAGCCTTTTACAATTGGTACACCGGCATGCATCATTGATTTTCTTGCCTCAGTCTTGTTGCCCATTTTTTCAATAATTTCTGGACTTGGACCAATAAAGATCAGTCCACACTCCTGTACGAGTCTTGCAAATTCTGAGTTTTCTGATAAAAAGCCAAAGCCAGGATGAATGGCATCACAACCCGTTAAACAAGCCGCCTGAATAATGGCATGCATATTCAGATAACTGTCTAAGGGTTTAGGACCGCCAATGCAGACTGATTCACTGGCCAGCTGTACATGCAGGCTATCCTTATCAGCGGTTGAATAAACCGCTACGGTTTCAATGCCCATTTCCTTGCAGGTACGAATGATGCGGACAGCTATTTCTCCTCTATTGGCGATTAAAAGCTTACTAATCATTCACATCACCTATCACAAACATTGCCTGGCCGTATTCAACCATGTCACCATCATTAACAAGTACTTCCTTAATCACACCATCTTTATCTGATTTGATTTCATTCATACTCTTCATAGCTTCAATAATGCAGACGACATCACCCTTCTTAACCTTGCTACCAACTTCCACAAATGGCTTGGCACCAGGTTTTACCGCAGTATAGAAAGTTCCTACAAGTGGTGAATCGATTGTAATCAGAGGCTGCTCAGCGCTCTTTGTTTCCTTAACTGTTAGATTTTCAGTTACAACAGGCGCAAGAGGAGCAGATACCACCGTTAAATTCTTTTCCAATTTAATCTTCATGTCACCGATTTCCAGATCCATACTAGAAATCTGTGACTTTTCAAAAATCTCAATAATTTGTCTAATGTTTTCTGTTTCCATCATGAGTAAGCCTCCTTTTACATTTATTTATTTCTTGTTTTCAACTAAGTCGATAATGTCCTGAACTGTCTTTAAGTTTGCTAGTTCTTCATCTTCAATACGAATATCGAAAGCAGTTTCAAGCTCTAAAGATAATTCAACTGCAGCTAATGAATCAATAGCTAAGTCTTCATTTAATCTAGCTTCAGGAGTAACTAAAGCTCCATCTACATTAATAGCGTCAACTAATACGTTTCTAATCTGTTCTAACATTTTTAATTCCTCCATTGCTTTGAAGTTCAAAGCTTTTACATTATAGTTCCTTTGAAATTCAAAGTAAATACTTTGATGTTCAAATTATTATTTTTCACTTTTACTCTTATATTGTTAAAATTCAAAAAAGACCATAATAAAAGGCTTTTAGAAGTCTTATCTTCCAAAAGCCCTATATAAATATTTTTTATTCAGGATCCATTTCCAGTGCATATTCTTCTCTAAAGTACTTAAGAATATTATCTAAAGAATTCACCAGAACATCATTATCTTCAAGATTCAGATCAGCAATAGCCTTATCAATCATATAGCGATGGAACTCATCATGAATAGCCAAGACATTATCTGCCTTATCAGTCACTCTTAAACGAACAATACGACCATCCTTAGGATCCTTATATCTTTCAACATAACCCTTTTCTTCCAGTTTCTTAACACTGGTAGTAAGTGAACCCTGCGTAATCATACTGCGCTTGGCAATATGTGACATCGTATTATTGCTGGCCTTTTTAATACTTTCCAGCAGGTGTACTTCTGTCATTGAAACATTAACGCCATGTTTCTTCAGGTTTCTTTCCTCGATATATAGTATGTAGTTGAACAAGCCTACAAGCAGCTCGTTTATTGTATGTCTTGCAAATCCCATAAAGTCTCCCCTAACAAAGAGAATATATATTGTTTTATTAATGGAGTCAATAAAAATATTATTTTAGATTAATTCACTCTTGATTTTATTTAACAAGCCACCATGCTTAAGGATATCAATTTCTTCATCTGTTAAGTCATGTTTAACCACAAAAGAACTACCCTTTGTCTTATTTGTTACAGTTAATTCAGACTTACTTAAGTCGATATCCTCAATTAATAATTCATCTAATAAATCAATAGAATCATAGTCTTCATGATTAATAAATAAAGTAGGTAAGATACCAGAATTAATTAAGTTCTGACGATGAATTCTCGCATAAGAATAAGCGATAACGCACTTAATACCCAGATGCATTGGCGCAAGAGCGGCATGTTCTCTACTAGAACCCTGACCATAGTTTTCCTTGGCAATGATAAAGCCCTTCTTATGTTCCTTACATCTGTTTGCGAAGCCTTCATCAATCTGTGAGAAAACAAATTCTGAAATCTTTTCAATATTACTTCTATATGGAAGAATCTTGGCACCAGCCGGCATGATGTGGTCAGTTGTAATATTATCTTCAACCTTAATCATAACCTTGGCATCAAGTTCCTTTTCAATTGGTGTATTAATTGGGAAAGGCTTGATATTTGGTCCTCTTAAAACATTGTCAGTATATGTTGGCTTAATCAGCATCGAATCATCAATTAGATATTCATCAGGAATTTCACCCTTTACAAAGTCAAAGTCTCTTGGATCACTTAAGACACCCTTGATAGCTGATACAGCAGCTGTTTCTGGCGATAATAAGTAAATACTTGCAGACATGGTGCCGGAACGACCATAGAAGTTACGGTTGAAAGTTCTAAGTGAAATGCCATCTGAACAAGGACTCTGGCCCATACCGATACATGGACCACAGGTTGCTTCAATTAGACGGGCACCTGAATCAATGATGTCAGCTAAAGCACCACACTTGCTTAACATTGATAAAACCTGTCTAGAACCAAATGACATAACCAGTGATACATCCTTATGAACCTTATGTCCCTTTAGGATTCTCGAAACAGTTAATAAGTCTGTAAAAGAAGAATTTGTACAAGAGCCGATAGCTACCTGATTAACCTTTAAACCTTCAAGTTCCTTAACAGTCTTGATATTGTCAGGAGAATGTGGACAAGCCACCATTGGTTCAAGTGTATTTAAATCAACGACATATTCTTCATCATAAACTGCATCATCATCAGCCTTTAATTCAATAAAGTCTTCAGCACGGTGCTGCTTAGTTAAAAATTCCAGAGTTCTTTCATCGCTTGGGAAAACGGAAGTAGTAGCACCAAGTTCAGCACCCATATTGGTGATAGTTGATCTTTCAGGTACTGATAAAGACTTAACGCCCTCACCAGTATATTCAACAACCTTACCTACACCACCCTTAACACTTAGGATTTCTAAGACCTTAAGAATGATATCCTTGGCAGAAACACCATGTTGAAGCTCGCCCTTTAATTCCATCTTAATAACCTTAGGACAAACTAGATGGAAGGCTCTACCCGCCATGGCACAGGCTACATCAAGACCACCGGCACCAATTGCAATAGCACCCATACCACCAGCTGTTGGTGTATGAGAATCTGAACCTAATAAAGTCTTGCCAGGCTTGGCAAATCTTTCCAGATGTACCTGATGGCAGATACCATTACCGCACTTTGAAAAGATAACACCATACTTATCCGCAACTGTCTGTAAGTAACGGTGGTCATCAGCGTTTTCAAAACCTGATTGTAAAGTGTTGTGGTCAACATAAGATACAGACACCTCAGTCTTTACCTTATCAATACCTAAAGCTTCCAACTGCAGGTAAGCCATAGTACCGGTAGCGTCCTGGGTTAAAGTCTGGTCAATTCTAATAGAAATAGGACTCCCAGCCTTTAATTCACCTTCTACTAAATGATTTTTTAAAATTTTATAAGTTAATGTCGACATATAATAATCCTCGCTTTTTAATTATACTCCTCTACCAATGTTTGAAAGAAATTTTCATAAATAATGAAAAGGAATGAAAAATCTTTCAATAAAGAATACTATATTGATAAAATAAGAATATTAGGTGGTATAAACATGGAAGATAAAGTATTACAAATGTTTAGGGATTCATTCGAAAGAAATGCCATCCCCGATGAACTATATAGAAAACACGACGTAAAGAAAGGTTTACGTAATGAAGATGGAACTGGTGTCTTAATCGGACTTACCAGAATCGCCGATGTTGTCGGCTACAAAAAAGAAGACGGCAAAAAGATTGAAACCGAAGGTCAATTGTACTATCGTGGCTATTCAATTTCTGATATTGTCGCTCATTTAGATGAAGAAAAGATTTGCGGTTATGAAGAAGTCTGCTTCCTCTTATTAAATGGCTATTTACCAAACAAGGAAGAACTAAAGGCCTTCATGGACAAATTATCAGACAACTATGAATTACCAGAAGGTTTCTTATCAAGAATTATCTTAAGATCTCCTTCTTTGAATATTATGAATAAGCTTCAGCGCTCTATTCTAATGATGTATTCAGAAGATGTTAATCCGGATGAAATATCTATTGAACAGACTTTTGAAAAAGGCTTAGGCTTAATCGCCAAGATGCCAGCTATTATTGCTTATACATTTGCTGGAAAAAGACATATCTTTGATAATGAAAGCTTAATTATTCATAAAGTCGATAAAAAGAAATCAATTGCGGAAAACATCCTGCAGCTTTTAAGAGCTGACCAGAAATATTCATATGAAGAAGCTAAACTTTTAGACTTCTGCCTGGTATTACATATGGACCACGGTGCTGGTAATAACTCTACATTTACTAATATCGTTGTTTCAAGTACTGGTACTGATATCTATTCTTGTATGGCAGCTGCCATTGGTTCCCTAAAGGGTCCAAAACACGGTGGTGCCAATATCTCCGTTAGAAGAATGATGAATGAAGTCATTGAAGAAATCGGCTTAGCAGCTACTGATGAAGAAATCAGAACTATTGTAAATAAAATCCTGGATAAGGACTTCTATGATAAACAGGGTCTAATCTATGGTATGGGCCATGCGGTCTATACCCTATCTGATCCAAGAGCCCAGCTATTAAAGAAACAGGCTGGCATTGTTGCCAAGGAAAAAGGCATGAATTCTGAATTTGTCTTCTATCAGCGTTTTGAAAAGATTGCCAAGGAAGAATTCAAGAAGAGAAAGGGCCAGAATATCTGTGCCAATGTCGACTTCTATTCAGGACTTGTTTACTCAATGTTGGAAATCGATGAAGAACTATTCACACCAATGTTTGTCTGCGCCCGTATGACAGGCTGGCTGGCACACAATATCGAAAACAAGTGCTACTGCAACAAGATTGTCAGACCTGCCGGTAAGTATGTTGGTGAACTATATGACTATGTTGAAATGGAGGACAGATAATGAAAATCACATTATTAAAGGGTGATGGCATTGGACCAGAAATCGCTGATCAGGTAGTAAGAATTCTTGATACCTTAAACCTGCCATTTGAATACGAAACATATGAAATCGGTCAGAATGCCTACGATAAGTATGGAGTTCTAATTCCTGATGAAGTTATTGAATCTATTAAAAAGAATAAAATCTGTCTAAAAGCTCCAGTTACCACTCCTGTAGGCAAGGGCTTTAGAAGTGTAAATGTTGGCCTAAGACTGGCCTTTGACTTATACGCTAATATCAGACCTGCCAAGAATACTGATGGCGTTAAGACAAGATACGACAATGTTGACTTAGTAGTCTTTAGAGAAAACACTGAAGACTTATATATTGGTGAAGAAGAAGTGATTGATGATAATACTGTTGAAGCTATCAAAAGAATCACCAAGACTGCCTCTGACCGTATTATCAGAAGTGCCTTCGAATATGCCAGAGCTAATAATCGTCACAAAGTAACCTGTGTTCATAAGGCTAATATCCTAAAGAAGTCTGATGGCCTATTCTTAAGCGAATTCAACAAGATTAAGGAAGACTATCCAGATATTGAAGCTAATGATCTAATTGTCGATAACACTTGTATGCAGCTGGTTATGAAACCTGAACAGTTTGACATTATGGTTATGCCTAACTTGTATGGTGACATCGTTTCTGACTTAACAAGTGGTCTAATCGGCGGCTTAGGCTTACTTCCTAGTGTCAACAAGAATGATGATGTTGCAATCTTTGAAGCTGTCCATGGTTCAGCTCCAGATATTGCTGGTAAGGGTATCGCAAACCCTACTGCCCTTTTATACTCAGCTTGTATGATGTTGGATCATCTAAACTACAAGGATGAAGCAGCTAAGATTAGAAACGCTGTTTCTGATGTCTTAAAGAATACTGATGTAAGAACACCAGACTTAGGTGGTTCTTCAAGCACAATCGAATACGTTGATGAAATCATTAAGAGGTTATAATAACCTCTTTTACTTTAAGGAGAAATTATGAAAATCGCTATTTTAGGCTCAGGTTCTATGGGCTCATTAATTGGATCTTACTTAGCAGATAAACATGAATTAATCATGATTGATGCCTATGAAAAACTGGTTGAAACCGTTAAGGAAAAAGGCATTGAAGTAATTAAACAGGATGGTACAACTGTTTCTTATAAGCCAAGCATTTACCTGTCAGGAACATGTAAGGAAAAAGTTGATTTATTAATCAGCTTTGTAAAGGATACTACTACCGATAGAGCATTAAAAGACAATATCGAAATGATTGGTGAAGATACTATCGTTTTATCATTACAGAATGGTATGGGAAATGATTTAATCTTTAAGAAATATATTAAAGAAGAAAATATTCTTTTAGGTACTACCAAGCACAATGCCCACACATTAGGACTAGGCTCAATTAAACATTCGGGTGCCGGTATTACCCATATTGGTTCTTTGGTTGGTAACTTTAAATTAGCTAACGATATTTCTGATTTATTAAATGAAGTAAACTTTGAAACTATTGCCTGTGAAAATGTAAATCACTTATTATGGGAAAAACTGTTTGTTAATATCACCATTAACGCCTTAACCTCTATTTTAACTGTTAGTATGGATTTCTTAGACTATGATTCACCAATCGACCCAGCTGTAAGCAACGTCTTAAAAGAAGCAATCGCTGTTGCCAAGGCCGATGGTGAAGACTTTGATTATGATACTATCAAGAAACAGCTTTACGATTTAACCAGAACCTATATCGGTGGCAAGGCCAGTATGGAACAGGATGTGGAAATGAAGCGTTTAACGGAAATTGATTTTATCAATGGCTCAGTTGTAAGAATTGGCAAGAAGTACGGAATCCCTACACCAGTTAATGAAACAATCGTAGCTTTAGTGCATTCTAAGGAAAAACTGTATTAATGAATAAACTGGAATGTGTAATCTGTGACTTGGATGGTTCAATTCTTGACAGCAACAGAACACTCAATAGCACTGATTTAAATACTATTAAAAAGCTTAAAGAAAAAGGAATTAAGTTTCTTATCTGTACTGGCCGCCCCTTTACTTTTACTAAACAGGTTATTTCTGATATCGGTAAAGATACCATCAGTATCAACTGTAATGGGGCCTATGTCTATGATTATCTAAAAGAAGAAGTAATCTATCACGAAGAGGAAATAGCTAGAGAAGATGTCTTAAATATCTATAAGTTCTGTAAGGAAAACAGTTACCCTTATATGATTTATGCCTTAGAAGGAATCTTCTTTGATAATGAAAACTCCAAAAGAACAAGGTTCTGGATGAAACAAAGAGATATTAACTTTAAAGATGAAAACAAGTTTGATATCAATTACTTCAATGGAGAAACTGATAATCTTCATTTCATGAAAGTAATTCACCCTTATGTGCCAGATGACTTTAAAAGTATATTAGATAAAAAGTTCAATTTAAATGAGCGCTATGAAGTCTCATCTTCAGAAAAAGGCATTATCAATATCACTTCTAAGGGAATTAATAAGGGTCATGCGGTTGAAAAAATGTCTAAACTTTTAGGCTTTGACTTAAAGAATACCCTGATACTTGGCGATAACTACAATGATGAGTCGATGCTGAAGATAGCTGGCTATGCCGTAGTGCCAAGTAATGGTGAGGAAGCAATGAAAAAGCTGGCAACCTTTATTACCAGCTCAAATGATGAAGCACCTTTAACTAATGCCATCAAAAATTTATTTCCTGAGATATTAGACTAATTTATAAATATTTAATAAGGCATATACAACACCACTACTGTTATTATCGGTAGTGGTTTTTTCAGCTATAGCCTTAAGTTCATCAACTGCATTTTCCATAGCTACTGAATGCTTAATGTTTTCCAGCATTTCGTAGTCATTCATATTATCGCCAAAGGCAATGATGTTATCTTTATCTATTCCTAAATAATCAGCCAGATAGAAGGCTGCCTTGGCCTTGCTGACGCCTTTTTTAATGACACCAACTATCATGTCACCCGTATAAAAGATATTTACATCTTCATCTTTTAAGACTTCATTTAACTGATTAATTAATTCTGTTGGATCATCACCATCAATGCCCATGGAAATCTGACAGATTTCATCAAACTTATCCAGATCTTCAGCGCAGGTAATTTTACCAGGATAGAACAAGTCATTTTCATTCACTACAAATTCATTGCCCTTTAAAAAGAACTTGTGACGGGGAGAAGCTTCATTCATATATAGATTATCGGTTGTATGAATGATGATGTTATTCCAGGGAATAATGGTCCTGATCTTGTCCAGTACTTTTCTATCAAGTATTTCGGCTTTAATTATTTTATCTGTTATAAAGTCATAAATAATGGTGCCACTTGAAGTAATCATCGGTACTCTTACATCAAGTTCTCGACAGTATCGCTTGATAGCTCCATAGGGTCTTGATGTAGCCAAAGAAAATGACAGACCCTTATCCTGTAATTCCTTTAAGACTTTTAGACTATAGTCATCGATTTTCTTATCTGAGTTTAACAGTGTACCATCCATATCAGATACCACTAATGTTTCGTTAATTTTAAATTCCATACTTCCATTATAAAAGGCTATAGATGTCTATAGCCTCATTAATTAATCTTCAAATGCCTGATCTAATTTATCTCTTAAGAACTTATTAGATTCCTTTAGCCAGTTCATCCAGTCTTCAGGATGGTCACACCAGAATTCACCATTGAACATTCTGACACCCATTTCCTTTAGAACCTTGATATCAGCTACATAGTCAGTCAGACCTGTGCCCCAAGGTACACTTCTATCGGTCTTTGGTGCCGTTTCCTTTAAGTGGCAAGCCACGATATGGCCTTCACCTGTCTTGATATCATCAATAACTGATTTTTCATAACCGAAGTCATTTCTAGCACCAGCTAAGTTACCGATATCAGGATATACACCTAAGTATGGAGACTTGCAGATATTTACAAATTCCATACCCTTTTCAACAGTATCAATAAATGGTCTATCCATCATTGTTTCAAAGCCCATTACGATACCCTTTTTAGCTGCCATTCTGGTTGCGATCTTTAAGTTCTTGATGAATTCAGCACGAGTTTCCTCATTAGCTTCTTCATAATAACAGTCATAACCAGCCAGCTGGATGATACGGATACCGATATCAGCGGCAAAATCAATTGCCAGCTTCATGATTTCCATAGCCTTTTCATGTTTTTCCTTGCCTAAAGAACCTAGAGAATACTTTCTTTGAGCAGAGAAACACATTGTATAAATAGGTGTACCAGTTTCCTTGATTAACTGAACAAGTTCATCTTTCTGTTCCTTAGTCCAGTAAAGACGAGAAATCTTTTCATCAGTTTCATCAATAGAGATTTCAATCCAGTCGAAATTAGCTTCCTTAGCAGCTAACAGCTTTTCTTTCCATGTCAAAGTTGTTGGCATGGATTTTTCGTACATACCTAATAGATATTCTCTATCCTTGGCCATAGTAAGCTCCTGGGCCGTGTTTTCTTAAGAAGTGCTTATCTAACAGTGTATCCTGCATAGGTGGAACACTAGGGTTGATAGTAACGCTCTTTAATGCCATTTCAGCTAAAGTATCTAATACTACTGAATTGTGTACAGCATCAAATGGATCCTTACCCCAAGTGAATGGACCATGAGAATGAACTAGTACAGCTGGCATATAGTCAGGGTTGATACCTCTCTTATTGAATTCTTCAACAACAACCTTACCTGTATTTAATTCATATGCACCCTTGATTTCTTCATCAGTCATAAGTCTTGTGCAAGGAATTGAACCATAGAAGTAGTCACCATGAGTAGTACCTAAAGCTGGAATATCCTTACCAGCCTGCGCCCAGGCAACTGCATTAACTGAGTGAGTATGAACTACACCACCAATATTTGGGAAGTTCTTATAGAACTCTAAGTGAGTAGCCAAGTCACTTGAAGGTTTTAATTTGCCTTCAACAACATTACCTTCCATATCAACAACTACCATATCATCAGCAGTCATCTTGTCGTATTCAACACCACTTGGTTTGATTACAACTAAGCCCTTTTCTCTATCGATACCTGAAACATTACCCCAAGTAAATACAACCAGGCCATATTCAGGAAGTTCAAGATTGGCTTTAAATACTTTCGCTTTTAATTCTTCTAACATATTCGTCCCTCTTATTTAACTTCGTAAATTGCAGCTTCATTTAATGTGTGGTTAGCACCTAAGATATATTCCTTACCATTGTGGTGGATTACATCAAGGTTAGCAGGACCAACACCAGTATCAACAGTATGAACAACAAATTCACCATTTTCATAAGTTAATACGAAGATTTCACAGTTAATTCTTCTGATACCAGCTACAAAGCAAGGCTTACCACCAAGTGTAGTGCCAACTAATGCATGAGCAAAGTCGATTTCATTTGGATAAGTATATACTCTTTCATAGCCGCCATCTTTTTCATGATATACATGGATAGCGTTGCCATGGAATGGCTCAATAGTCATGAATTCTTCCTTGCCATCACCATCGATATCAGCAATAGCGATTTCACCGATCTTGCCATCCATTAGCTTTTCAAGATTCCAGTCCTTACCGCCATCTACTGGAGTAAGTCTGTATAGACCAGAATCACAACCAAAGTAACCGCAATCGTTGCCATTGTACTGACCACGAGTGTAACCGTGGTTTCTGTATAAGCCATCAGCTACCTGTCTTAATACAACATTTTCATTTTCTAAATCAGCAGGAATTTCACCAACATAGATCTGACCAGGTCTAGTCCAGTCTTCCTTGTTTGCCTTGTCTCTTGCGATAGTTGCACAAACTACGAAATCCTTGCCATCAATGTGATATATATCGAAACGATGTAGATAAGGTAAATTAAATACATCTTTTACTTCCCAACCTGTTTCAGTTTTCTTACCCCATACAAGTTTTGCATGAGAAGGAGAAACCTTTAGGTAGAATTCGTTAACTGCTAAGAATTCACCTTTTCTTGTCTTGAAAGGAATGATAGACATGCAACCGCCACGAGTATCTTCCCAAACAACTTCTTTAGTTTCGAAGTTTTCGCCAGTATATGAATAACATGGAGCACTTGGATTTTCGCTTGCGAAGAAGGCATAGCACTTATCATCGATATCCATATGGCTAGCGCAATAACATCTTACGATGTCATCTAAATGTGTTTTTTCAAAAATCATATATTTCTTCCCTTCTTGATAGAAAAAGGGCTAGTCATTTGCTAGCCCTTAAACTTTAATTACTATGCTAAACCGTTATCCTTTAAAGCCTTAGTATATTCAGCCTGAGATAAAGGACTCTTTACTGCAGCGATCTTAACATTGTTCTTAACTGAATCAAATGTAGATACGAATGCAGGAGATGTAATTACGATGTCATATTGTCTAGCTACAGACTTTGCTTCAGCGATAGGAGCATGAGCAACACTAGCTTCGATGCCTAAAGCCTTGCAAGCCTTTTCAGCAGTCAATTTCATCATCATGCTAGTTCCTGAACCACTAGCACAGCAAACTAAAATTTTAATCATTATAATTTCCTCTTTTCCTTAAGAGTATTGTAACTCAAATAGGTAATTATTTCTTAGCGATATGTTCCTTGTAAGCTTCCCAGTCTTCAACACATAAGAAGTAACCTTCTGGATCAGCCTTGTACTGTAGCTGAGGGATAGCGATAAGGATGATAGCGATAAGAGCAACACCAACGTAACCAAGGTAGTGCATAACAACACCGAATGCAGGCCAGATAACAGCCCAGTCGAACATTGCCATCCAACCCTTAGCACTAGCTGTCTGAGTTAATACTGATACATCACCAACTGTGAAGAACTGAGCAGCTAATACAGAGCAGAATACCTGTAGTAAACCGTTTACGAATGCAGCAGTCATAGCAGCCTTAGCACCTGATTTAGCGTTAACGTATACAGAGATTGTAGCGTTATCGAAGAATACAGGAACGAAACCAGCGATTGCGATAACTGGAGACTTAGTAAGAATTAGGATACCGATAGCTAAGAACTGACCGATTGCACCGAAGATGAAACCGAATGTTACAGCGTTAGCTGAACCGAAACCGTAAGATGCAGCACAGTCAAGACCTGGAACAGCACCTGGAAGTAACTTGTTAGAGATACCCTGGAATGAGTTAGTTAATTCACCAACGAAGATTCTTACACCAAGCTGTAATACAGCCATGTAAACTGCGAATGCTAAAGCGTTATCCATAATGCAGAAGAAGAAGTTACCCTTAGAACCTGCAACGTTGAATTCAGCTAGAGTTGGCTTACCAGTGATAACCATGATAACGCCGATAAATAATAACATTAAGATTGAAGTTGATACAGTGTTTTCATTGAACATTGATAACCAACCAGGTAGTTCGTAATCTTCGAACTTCTTAGCGTTATTTTCAGATTTGAATAGTAGACCACCTAATGCTTCATAGATAGCGATACCGAACATCTGCTGGTGAGCAACACAGAAACCAGCACCATCAGTTAATCTCTGTGCAGTTTCAACTGTTAAGTTAGAACCAACAGCCCAGTATAGACCAAGTAATACAGCCATTAGAACTAGCATTGGTCCATCAGCTAAGTTAGGGAAGCAAGTGAAGAAGATCCAGAATGCGAATGTAGCCTGCTGAGTCTGAACGTGACCAGTAGTGAATACAGCTCTCATCTTAGTTACTTTCTGGAACTTAACTAATAAGATGTTGAATACGAATGCGATAAGTAATAATACCATTGCCTGAGAGAATGATTTACCGCAAGCTTCCATAGCGCCCTGTGCAGCAGTCTGACCGATGTAAGTATCAAGAACCATTGCATCGATACCAAACTTACTTGATAGAGCAGAGATGATTGGTTTGAAAGTAGATGATAGACCACCTGAACCAACTAATAGGATTTTGTAACCTACAGTTGCTTTGATGAAGCCTGAAAATACTTCATACCACTGTTTCTTCAATAGGATGTAACCAACTACTGTGATTAAACCAATGAAGTAAGCTGGAGTCTTTAAGAAGTTATTCGCAAAGAACTCCCAAAATGTCATTAAAACGTTCATTATTATTCCCCTTTCGTTTTAATCTGCATATTTTGCATCTATATCTAGAAGATCCTGGGCAGTTTCGGCCTTTAACAGATCTTCAATGATACCGTCTTTCATAAGCAATTCAGATAACATCATCATGTTCTGTAAATGCTTGTCGCTGTCAACGGCAGCTAATGTAAAGAATAAACGTGCATTCTTTTCTGGATCATTTGGATCAAATACTACTGGTTCTTTAACCTTGCAGAAACCAATTGCAGTCTTGTTTACACCAACACCACCTAATGTTGAATGCGGCATTGCTACATCTGGCATGATTACAAAGTAAGGACCATATGTATTTACATTTTCAATGATCTTATCTAAATATTCGTTTTCTAAAGTACCATCTGCTAAAAGTGGTTTAGCAGCACCATATACTGAGTCCTGCCAAGTATCGAACTTGTCAGTAAATAAGTAATGATTTTGTTCTACGATGTCTCTTAATAACATAAACTTTCCCCTCAAATTAATTTCATTCTAATAAATGTAAACGCTTAAATCAATCGATTTTGGAAAATATGTAAGTGTTTACATAATTTATTCATTTTCTGCATTTAAGAAATTTAATAATAAAATCCGCAAAAATGAGTGTATAATCTTATATTTCTATATTATTTCTGACCGTAAGAAACCCAACCTGCAGCTTCATCCGCAATTTCTTTATCAGTTAACTCTGGAACTGAGCCCATGATTCTAGCCATACAGTAAGTCTTAGCTGCTTCTTCCAGATATACAGCTGAATATAACGCTTCTTCCAAATCCTTACCGAAAGTAATAACGCCATGGTGCTTCATAATAACTGCACTGGCATCACCGGCATATTCAACGCAAAGCTTGCCCATACCAATATCACTAGATTTGGTCCAAGGCGCTACATTAATGCGAGCATGAGCCGCATCAATTAAAGTAACCATGCAGGCAGGAAGTGAATCATTATTAAAGCCAATAGCTGTTGCGTAAGGCTGGTGTGTATGGATTACACAGTTAACACCTTCAATATGGTCGAAGATATAAACCAAAGCTGTTGAATCGCTTGATGGCTTTCTGTTGCCTTCGATTAAATTGCAGTCATGGTCAATTACACAGATATCTTCTGGAACCATTTCTTCATATAGCATGCCACTTGGAGTAACCAGATAATGATCATCATCCATCTTTAAAGAGATGTTACCACCTGTTAAAGAAATAAGCTGATACTCTTTTAAGCGCATGCAAGCTCTTAACATTTGTTTCTTTTCTAATTCGTACATTATTTAATACCTCTATACCTTGATTGTCATAAAAAAACATTAAATGCACAATTTCATTCAATTAAACTTTCATAAAAATCCCAAAACAATCATAAACTTCTGTTTATTTCGTGAACAATCTAGATAAAATGAAAGTAGGTTAACAAAAGTTAATAATTTAGGAGGAAATTTATGCCAAACGTTAATGACGTTACACGTGAAAAATGGATTTTAGGCACTTTCCCAGAATGGGGAACTTGGCTAAATGAAGACATTCAGGACACTGTTGTAGAAAAAGGTAAGTTCGCAATGTGGTGGTTAGGTTGTACTGGTCTTTGGGTTAAGACTGAAAACAACACTAACATCATCATGGACTACTGGTGTGGTTCTGGTAAGCAGACTCACTACAATGAAGATGGTTCTTTAAAGAAAATCAGCCCAGACCATCAGATGGCTAGAATGTCAGGTTGTACAGAATTACAGCCAAACTTAAGACTTGTACCTGCAGTACTTGATCCATTCGCAATCAAAGATGTTGATGCAGTATTAGCTTCTCATACTCATACTGACCATATCGATATCAACCTTGCTGCTGCAGTATTAAAGAACGTTGACAAACCAGTTCCATTCATCGGTTCTAAGTTCGCTACTGATAAGTGGAGAGAATGGGGTGTACCAGAAGAAAGACTAGTAACAGTTAAACCTGGTGACGTAGTAGAAGTTAAGGATATCAAGATCCACGTTGTTGAATCATTAGATAGAACTATCCTTATCACTGCTCCACCTTCAGGTAGCGTTATCGGCGCTAAGTTAGATGATATGGACGAAAGAGCTGTATCTTACGTTGTAGAAACTCCAGGTGGTACTATCTACCATTCAGGTGACTCTCACTTCGGTAACTTATACGCTAAGCATGGTAATGAATTCAATATCGACGTTGCATTCGGTTCATTCGGTGAAAACCCTAGAGGTGTAACTGATAAGATGACTGCTTCTGATATCTTAAGAATGGGTGAAGATCTAAACTGTAAAGTTATGATCCCTTATCACCATGATTTATGGACTAACTTCCAGGCAGATACAAATGAAATCCTTGTTCTTTGGTACATGAGAAAAGACAGACTTCAGTACAAGTTCAAACCATTTATCTGGCAAGTTGGTGGTAAGTTCATTTATCCAGATGATAAAGACAAGATGCAGTACCATTACCCAAGAGGCTTTGGTGACGTATTCTCTAAACCAATCAACCTTCCATTCCCATCATTCCTATAATAGTTATGATAATCAGCTCGTCTATATATAGGGCGGGCTGATTTTTTTAGACCCTATGAAGAATTTATTAGGTATTTATGAAAAAGCTCTTCCGATAGAAGTGAGTTGGAGAGAAAGATTTGAACTGGCAAAAAAAGCCGGATTTGACTTTATTGAAGTTTCTGTAGATAAAAGCAGACTTAATAAACTTGACTGGACAGATGAAGAAATCAAGGAAATGCTTGATCTGGCAGAAGAATTCGGCATGCCATACCACACTCTTACCCTTTCGGCTAACAGGTACTGGCCGATTGGCGATAATAAGCTAAGAGATGAGGGTATTAAATTAATAAAAAAAGCCATTGTTCTGGCTAAAAAAATGAATATTGAAATCATTCAGTTGGCTGCCTATGACGTATATGGCAAAGAATCAACTGAAGAAAGTGCAAGACTATATAAAGAAGCCCTGTTGGAAGTATTGGAATTCAATAAGGACTACAATATCGTATTAGCTATTGAAGTACTGGAAGACTGTAACCTATATAACACTTCTGAAAAACTGGTAGCTTTAATCAAAGATATTAACAGTCCATACTTAAAAGAATATGCTGATAACGGCAATCTTATCTATAACGGCTATGATCCGGTAGAAGATCTAAAAGCCTGCAAAGATGAAATTGTGGCCCTGCACGTTAAAGATGCCATCTTCCATAACGAACACAATATTGAATATGGACATGGTGAAGTTGATTTTGAAGGTGTCTTTAAATATCTGAAAGAAATCGACTATCAAGGAATTTTAGTATCTGAATGCTGGTATGAAGAAGACTTCCATCCAGATCTCGAATACGTCAATAATTTTATAAGGAGATATATGCAATGATTCCAAAAATACAATTAGCGCTTGATTGTTTAAGCACTGAAGATGCAATCAAAGTATTAGCCAGTGGTGTAGCTGATGAAGTAGACATCGTTGAATGTGGCTACTGCATGATCGCAAGAGAAGGTGCAAGAGTTGTTAAGTATTTCAGAGAAATGCTTCCAAACAAACCATTACTTGCTGACTTAAAAATCGTTGATGCTGGTAATGCAATCGGTGGTGCCCTATTAGACGGTAGACCAGACTTCACAACAATCCTTTGTGCTTGTGAACCTGGTACAATCGACGCCGTAATCGCTGAAAGAGAAAAGAGAAATCTTAACACTGAATTACAGATTGAACTATATGGTCACTGGTCATTTGACGACATCCCTATGTGGAAAGAAAAAGGCATCAGACAGCTAACTCTACAGCACTCTGGTGATAAACCTGGTGGTTGGGATGAAGAAGAACTGGCTACTTTAAGAAAGCTTGTTGACTGTGGCATCCCAGTAGCAGCAACTGGCCATATCGATTACGATGAACTGGATAAGTTTGTTGGCATCCCTGTATCTAACTTCATCTTCGGCTCAGCTATTAAAAATGCAGCTGATCCTAAGGCGGAAGCTAGAAGAATCAGAGAAAAAATCGAAAAACTTTGGGGTTAATCCATTAAGCTAAACATCTATTGGTGTTTAGCTTTTTATTTATTATTTTAAAAAATCTGTGCACTTAGAATACACAGATTAATATTAGATGATATTTAATTTTTCCTTAACAATTTCTGCTGTTTTATCATCAGCCTTAAGGATGGTGATGGCTTTCTCAAAAGGTATTCCAGATTCAACCAAAGAGATAATATTATTCATCAGCATTTCCTGTTTGCCTTGTTCGAAACCCTGTTGGATGCCCTGTTTTATCCAATTATCCGCGGTAATAGCCATACTAGATACCTCCTCTTCATTTATGATTATATCGTATTCTTTGTTGAGGATATCTCTTTTACAGTTTGGAGTTATATTGGACTCTGTAAACAAAATTCTAAAAAGGTCAAGGATATGCTCGCTCTCTAGTTTCTTCTTTCTGCCTATGCCCAACATCAAAATATGAATGTAATCATAGCTTTCTGGTCTTGCTTTATAATTACCCCACAAGTGTTCTTCTTTAAAAATATACCGATTAATACTATCTTCCATCTCCTCTTTGGGATTAGGACAAATCCAGATAGAGTATACCTTCCTCATTTTTCCGTAGTCCGAATGATGAAATGTTTCACCTTTTTGTCTGGCTATTAATCTCGTGGAATAATATATAGCCCTTTGAATAAGGTGATAACCAAGTTTAAAATCGTTCTGAGCTTCGATATCAATATACATCCCTATTGTTTCATCACTATTTGGAAGTTTAGCTGTAAAGAGAATATCATATACTATCTTGGCATTTTCAGTCCTGAAGTCTTCATTTTGCATTCCTTTGATATTTCTTGATTCATCACCATCTTCTATCAGCTTTACTATTTCATTAATGCCTAAATCAGAGTACTCAGGAATAAGAGATTTCATCACATTGGCTAATACCTGCTTATTTGATAAGATCTTTCTAACATTTTCATCATATAAAGTTTTGTTTAAATGGTTCATATTAAAACCCTCCTTATATCTTTATTGAAAAAATATTTGAAAAATCCTCACTATAAAAAAAGAATATGCTCATAATTGAACATATTCCATATTACTTATTTAAAGGTTCTACTTTAATAACTTCCAGATTAGAAACTTCCTTGATTTCTTCCAGTGTATTATTATCTGCCAGTACATCGGTTATCAGATAATCGATGCCACCGAAGTCTGAATAATTAAAGTTATAGTCTAGACCTATTTTTGTATGATCGCACAGAACAAATCTTTTACCCCTTGTATGATCAATCATCGCCTTATTGACTAAAGTCTCCTTCATAAGGCCAGTTGATATACCGTTTTTAGTAAGACCGCTGCAACCAATAAAGCACTTATTCGCATTAATAGAATTAATAGTCTTAACCGCCAATTCTCCCATTAAAGAATTCTTGGGATATCTTACCTCACCACCTGTCAACATGATTACCGCATTAGAGTCAGGATGTGAGTTAATAGCCTTGGCATTGTTGGTAATAATCGTTACATTCTTATTTTTGATGTAGTCAATTACCGCTACGGCAGTCATTGAAGAATTGATGAAAATGACATCATTATCTTCGACATATAATGCTGCTCTTTTGGCAATCGCACGCATATAACGGAATCTGTCATATAAGGAATTATCACTGACAAATTCCTGTATTAAAGAGGCACCACCATAATTTCTTTCAATGGCACCCTTATCTTCCCAATACTGAAGATCTCTTCTGATTGTCACAGCTGAAACTTTGAAACGGGCAACCAGCTCATCCACAGAAATAAAGTTATTTTCCTGGATGGCCTTCATGATTTCGTCTCTTCGTTTATCAACTATATCCTTACTTACTTTCACTTACGATCTCCATTAATTTATTAAGTAGTTCCTGATACTGAGCTTTTTCCGCATTAGGAGCAGTAATAATTAACTGTTCAAGAATAAATTTCTGTTCCTTTGGATTCATATTGCGCATATTAACATTTTTAAACTTATTGTATGCTTCACCATTATGACCAATAGCCACTTCATGAATCGCATCAAGTTCATCGTACTGGAAGATTTTTGGTTTCTTTTTCATCTTCTCAATATTCTTAACATCGGTATAACAGTTGTTGATCTTACCTGTCTGACCAAGAGATAAGTAAGCTCTCATTTCGTAGTAAAGCTTAATCAGCAACATTTCGACATTAGCAGTAAACTTCTTGTCATTCTGATTAATGATTTCAATTACCTTACGAGGCTGCTTTCTTTCAAGTGCTACCATTACATCAAATAGACCTCTGTTTTCAGAATGAATCTTAAAGATGTCATATTTAACCATCTTGTTGTAAAGTTCTTCAGCCTTATCACAGTCTAACTTAAAGTTAAGATACCAAAGTGCTTCATTATATAAATATTTCAGATATTCATTTAGTGTACCAATGATTAAGGCAATAATACCCAATACTACAAAGACATATCCGCTGATTGAATGATCCTTTAATAGGGCAACTATCACAAAATAGATAAATGCCAGATATAAAGCAATATTTAAAATAACCATTGCTTTTTGTTTTGTTGAATAATGTTTTAACATATAAAAAATCCCCTTAGAAAGCATTATATATTTTATGATTGTTTTATTCAAACCATTCATTTACAAAAACAAAAATTATAAATATGCCGAATATATGAGTGTTTAGATACCTATATGAATGTTTATTTTATGATTGTTGTTTTTGCCTTGTGTTAGACATAAGATAAGGATGTAAACAAAGGAGATATAAAAATAATGAGTTTAGATTTTTACGCTGATTACAGCAATTGGACAGAAGAATTATT
>JAUNCS010000016.1 GCA_030526485.1 Erysipelotrichaceae bacterium
ATGAGGGCTATGCCCGAAAAAGAAAAACAACCGGCTAGGCCGGTTGATGATTATTAATTGCTTAATTGACAATATTCGCTCATACTATAAGTAAGAGACAGTATACATATAATTTATAGGGGGTACGCACTATGAATAATTTAAATAGAGATGAGATTTTAGACTATTTAGATAAGAGCAAGACCGGTTACTGGAAACTGGAAATGCTAAATGGTGTGGCTATAAGAATGTATGTTGATAAAAATATGCAGTATCTGATTGGTGCACCCGATGGCTTAAGTCCTGAAGAGTGCTGCCAGTTTTTTATAAACCATATTCATCCTGAAGATCAGGCTTTGATGGTTCCATATGGCGAAGAAATGATGCGTGGCAATGCAGAAGTAGTGTATCGCTATCTTCATCCAAGCAATGGTGAAATCATGGTGACATGTGGGGGCAGAAGAATTAAAAACGATGGTGATGTGGCCATTATTATTGGCTACCATAAGGAAATGGCTGATACCATTCATATCGAAAATAATCATGGCAAGGAAGAAGAAATCATGCGCCGCAGCCGTGATATTCAAATGAAAGAAAACCAGGAATTTTACTTCAGTCTAATGGATAAGGCAAGCTGTGGTATGCTGGTTTATACTCTTTCAGATCACAAAATCATTTATATGAACAGCGAAGCTCTAAGAGTATATGGGGCAGATACGGTTGAAGAAGTTCAAAACAGTTTCGTTAACCATAAATATGTGGAAGCTGATTTGGCGAGTTTAAAACAGATGCAGCGTCTAAAAAATGAAGATGTCAGTGTTAACTATGAATGTACAATTCATGGTTTAAAAGGCTGTGTCTATAATGTTTTAGCTCATTCAGAAGTTATTACATCCTTACTGGGAGAAAGATGTGCTTTTACAACTTTCCTTGATGTATCTGAAAACAAAACACTTAGAAGTCAATACGACATTATCAATTCAGTCTCACAGATGTTTGACTGTCTTTATTATGTTGATTTAAAAGATTCATCTTATATTGAACTTGGCAATACCAATGATAATGTTACTAATGTCATTTCCAAAAGAGGTGATGCCAAGGAAGCCTTTGACAATATGCTTAAGTATCTTGTTAATGCCAAAGATGTGAATGAAATAAGAGACTTTGTTAACCTTGATACTTTAAATGAACGTATGGGTCAAAGACCTTGGATCAGCTGTCAGTTTCTTGGTTTAAGTCAGGGCTGGTTTGAAGGTGTCTTTATTTCAGCAGACCGCGATGAATATAATAACTGCCATCATGTCATCTGGGGTGTAAAGAATATCCATGAACAAAAGCGTAGAGAACTGGCGTATGAAGAGGAAAACAGAAAGACTTCGGAAGTAATGGATGCTGCCGGTATGGGTATCTGGGAAATTAGTTTATTTGAAAATGAAGAACCTAAGATGAAGGCTAATGAGAAGATGAGGGAGCTTTTACATCTTCCTTCTTCAATAAATGATGAAACAGAAATCTATAATGCCTGGTTTTCCCGCGTTAAAAAAGAATCGCTGGAGTCTGTTCTTAATTCTGTAGAAGAAATGAAGAAGGGTAATCGTGATGAAAACACTTATCTTTGGGATGATCCACTGTTGGGCGATCAGTATGTAAGATGTGGCGGCTATGGTGAAAAAATAGAGGGCAAGGGCTTTATTCTAAGAGGCTATCACTATAACGTAAATGAAGAAGTTTTAAGAAGCCAAAAGGAACAGTTGATCAGACAGAAGCTGGCTGATTTTAAACTTAAGACCGTTTCAGAAGCTATTCATGGTGGTTTTAAGATTGGTAAGAATGACCCTCAATTTACTTTTAAAATGGTATCCGAACAATTGGCTCATTTGCTGGGCTATGATAGTCCTGAAGAACTGATGGAATTTTCAGGTGGTTGCATGTCTGGTATTGTTAATCACGAAGATACTGCCAAGGCTATGCCGGAAGCTATGGCTTCGGTTTCAAGAAACGAAATGTATACTATGCATTATCGCATGCGCTGTAAGGATGGTTCCTGGAAGAATGTTGAAGACAGAGGTCGTCTGATTACCAATGAAAAGGGTGAACAGGAATTCTGGAGCTTTATTTCTGACCAGGATCAGTTAAGAGAACTGGAAAACGCCAACAAGGCCAAGACTGCCTTCCTGTTTAATATGTCACATGATATCAGAACGCCTATGAACGCCATTCTTGGCTATTCACAGATGATGAAGAAGGAATTAAAGGATCCTTTACTTCTTGATTATCAAAGTAAGATTGAACAGTCTGGTAACTTACTTCTTTCAATCATTAATAATGTCCTGGATATGGCCAGAATTGAAAGTGGCAAGACAGAGCTTGAAGAAGAGCCAAATGAAGTGGGGCCTGCGGTCATTGAAACGATTAATGTCTTTGATGTTGAAGCCAAGAAGAAAAATATTACTGTTACATATAACTTTGATGTTAAGCATAATTATGTACTTTGTGATGAAACAAAGATTTCGGAAATCTTTACCAATCTGATTTCTAATGCGATTAAATATACACCAAATGGTGGCAAGGTTAATATCTCAGTTACTGAACTTGAAAGTGATAAAGAAGGCTATGGTCTATACAAGTCAGTAGTTTCTGATACCGGTATTGGTATGAGCGAAGAGTTCCAGGAAAAACTTTATGATGCTTTCTCAAGAGAAAGAAATACAACTATCGGTAAAGTTGCTGGTACAGGACTGGGCATGACTATTGTTAAAAAACTGGTTGATCTATTTGAAGGTACTATCGATGTTGATTCTAAACCAGGTGAGGGTACTACTTTTACCGTTATCATTCCTCATAAGCTATGTGATAAAGAAACATATCTTGCCAGCAAGAATTTTGTTACCAAAGAAAACAAGAATGATATTCTAAGAGGCAAAAAGATTCTGTTAGCTGAAGATAATGAATTAAATGCTGAGATTGCAATTGCCATTCTAGAAGAAGAGGGTTTGATTGTTAAACATGTAGAAGATGGTCAAAAGTGTCTGGAGGAAATGATTAATAGTCCAGTATCTGCTTATGATTTAATTCTTATGGATATTCAAATGCCAAATATGGATGGTTATGAGGCAACAAGAAGAATCAGAACTTTAATCGAAAGAGAAAAGGCCAATATTCCAATTGTGGCAATGACAGCCAACGCTTTTGATGAAGATAAGCGCAATTCCTTAAATGCTGGTATGAATGGCCATGTGGCCAAGCCAATAAATATGGAAGAATTATTTAAAATCCTTACGGAAATCCTTAAATAAATTAGGCAGATTAACTCATCTGCCTAATTAATATGATTATTACGGTCATATCTGAGGAAATAAAAATATTCATAGTTTATAATTTTATAGTTAGTTATTAGACAAGTGTCTATTTAATTTGACTCTATATCCGGTAAAACCATGGAAACGTGGCGACACAAAGCTAGAGGGCCTTTAAAATGGCAGCCAGTTGCACTTTAAAAAAATGTTTTTAAGTATGCATCTGTCTTTGTGTTTAGACAGATGCTTTTTATTAGAAAGGAAATCGATGACAAGAAAGAAGGAATTAATCACAAAACTGCACAGTAACTTTTTATATTCTGGTTTAAGTAAAGAAGAATATGAAGAAATCAAGAATAAGTATGATGGACCAAATGTTGGTTTAATGATGATGCTACCAGCAGCAGTTGGTGTTATTGCAGCCTTATTTGCCTATGTCTGCAGTTTTAATACTGAGTGGTTTATCAGCAGAAATATCTGTCTGACTACAGCTATAGTTAATATCGTTATTGAAGTACTTGTTTTAAGTAAGGCTAAAGATAATAAACGCCTGCTTAATATCTTAATTCCTGTTTTTATGTTGTCTGTTTATATGTGTGGCATTACTATGGGCACCATGGGTACACCTAGCCAATATGCTATTACCTACATGATTGCGATAATTGTTTTGCCACTTATCTTTTATCAGGCACCAGTTTTATTAATTGGTGAAATGTTTCTTTCATTAGTGGTATTTATCTTCTTTGCCCTAAAGTATGATCTTAAAGCAGTGGCCTTTATTGATATTGTTGATGCCATATTATTTGCACTATTAAGTATTATCCTTTCAATTAAGGGATCAATGGCTAAGGCTAAGTCTTTTTTAAATGAGAAAAGAGCCCTGGAATCTAAAGAGGTAACTGAAAGACATAATATTGAAATCACTAAGCAGTTTGAAATTATCAATACTGTTTCTAAACTATTTAGAGCCGTTTACTACATTGATATGAGTGACTATACTTTTACAGAACTTGGTAAAACGATTGAAGAAGTTAATTCACTTATCGGCAGTAAGGGTTATGCCCTGGATTCTTTCGAAATGATGTATAAGTATCTGGTTGATGAAGACCATCTGGATGAAATTAAGGCCTTTACTAATCTTGATACCTTAAATGAAAGAATCAAAGGTAAGGAATGGATTACCTGCCAGTTTGTTGGTCCTTTTGCCGGCTGGATGGAGGGTGTCTTTATTCCGGCCGATAAGGATGAAAATGGCAACTGCAAACATGTTATCTGGGCTATTAGAAGTATTCATGCGCAAATGGAAAAGACTTTAACTGCTCAAAAAGCTTTACAGGAAACACATGACATTATTGCCGGTATCAATATTGGCATCTGGCGCATTATTTATGTGGAAAATGAAGCGCCAAGAATGAGGGTAGATGAAAAGATGCGCGAAATACTTTCTTTGCCTGAAGGTATGACTGATGAAAAAGATATCTATCATTACTGGTATGAAAGGGTTCATAGAGATTATGCAGATGATATTGCTTCTAAAGTTAAGAATATGACTAATGGTCAAAAGGAAGAAATCACTTATATCTGGAATGATCCTAAACTTGGTGAACAGTATATACGTGCTGGTGGTTCGGGTGAAAAAATCGATGATAAAACTTATATATTAAAGGGCTACCATCATAATGTTAATGCAGAAATGCTGAAGAAACTGGAAATTGAAGAAAAAAGACAGGAACTTTTAGAAAGTCTAAAGGTAGCCAATGAGGCCAAGACTAATTTCTTATTCAATATGTCTCATGATATCCGTACACCTATGAATGCGATTATTGGCTATTCGCAGCTTGTTAAAAAGGAACTGACTAAAGAAAATACTGATAACAGTAAAATATTAAATTATCAGGAAAAGATTGAACATTCTGGTAATTTATTACTTTCAATTATTAATAATGTTCTGGATATGGCCAGAATTGAAAGTGGCAAGACCGATATTGATGAAACTTATGTAAACTCTAATACCGTTATTCATGAACTGATGAGTGTCTTTGAAGAAGATGCGAAAAAGAAGAATATTACCATGACTTCAAAGTGGAATGTTAAACATAATCACCTGATGGTAGATGAAACCAAGATGAAGGAAATCTTCCTTAACCTGGTAAGTAATGCGCTTAAGTATACACCTGAGGGTGGTAGCGTTTCTATCAGATCTAGGGAACTGCCTTGTGAAAAAGAAGGTTTTGTCAGAATTCAGACTGAAATTGAAGATACTGGTATTGGTATAAGTGAAGACTATTTACCTACATTATTTGATCCTTTCAGTAGAGAAAGAAATTCAACTACTACCAAGGTCATTGGTACAGGACTTGGTATGCCAATTGTTAAAAAGCTGGTTGAACTGATGGGTGGTACTATTTCTGTTGAATCAAAACTTGGTGTGGGTACTAAGTTTACTATTATTCTTGAACATCGTCTGGCTGACGAATCATATTATGCCAAGGATGTATTACTGGCAAATGTCAAGAAGGTTGAAAGCCTAAGAGGCAAGAAGGTCTTATTGGCTGAAGATAATGATCTGAATGCGGAAATAGCTACTATTGTCTTAGAAGACAATGGACTTATTGTTGATAGGGCTAGAGATGGTGTTGAATGTGTATCAAAGATGGAACAGTCAACAGGTGATGCCTATGACTTAATCTTAATGGATATTCAAATGCCTAATATAGATGGTTATAAGGCTACTATGACTATCAGGTCATTTAACGATCCGATAAAGGCCAATATTCCAATTATTGCGATGACAGCTAATGCTTTTGAAGAAGATAAGAAAAATGCTTATAAAGCAGGTATGAATGGTCATATAGCTAAACCAGTTGATATTGAATTACTGATGTCAGCCTTATCTGATGTTTTAATTGATAAAATATAAAAAGAGTTGGAGGGAAATAATAATGTCTAAGACAACGATAGAAGCTTTTGAACATATCAAGTCAATTCCAGGTGGATTCTTTATATGTGAAGATGATAAAGAAAATGGCTATCCCTTTGTCTATATAAACGAATACTTTTTAGGGAAAACCGGCTGGAATAATGCAGATATCAGCGAAAGATTTAATGATAATTTCCTGGAGATGATTCATCCCGAAGATAGAAACGTTGTTGAAGAATGCATTTCTCAAGCAGGTTTGGCAGTAAGTTCTATTGATGATGATTCTATTTTTAGAGTCTTCGGTGACCATGGCTATATCTATATGACTGGCAACATCAATAGATGTACATGTAATGGAAAGAATTATATTCAGGGTGTTCTGAATTCTATTTCTTCCTATGTTAAGAAAGAAGAAAGAGAAAAAAGAGCACTAAAGGTTTTGGATACTAAAAGTGTTAGAGACCAGGCAGAAATTATTCGTGCCATTTCCAAGACTTTCTATTGT
Organism: Erysipelotrichaceae bacterium; assembly: GCA_030526485.1. Taxonomy (GTDB): domain Bacteria; phylum Bacillota_I; class Bacilli_A; order Erysipelotrichales; family Erysipelotrichaceae; genus Colivicinus. The sequence goes on from JAUNCS010000016.1 coordinate 6,701, forward strand.
ATCTACTACATCAATATGGATGACTACTCTTACTTTGATTTAGGCAAGACAACGCTGGAACTTGATGATTTAGTAGGTACAGCAGGTAACGCAATCACTGCTTTCCCCCAGGTTGGCAAGTTCCTGATCCATGAAGATAATTATGAAGAGTTTGTGGAATATACCGATGTAAGAACACTTAGCGAAAGACTTAAGGATAAAAACTGGATTAGCAAGCAGTTTATCGGTATGACTGCCGGCTGGTCTGAGGGTATTTTTATTGCGGCCGATCGAAATGAGGATGGCAGTCCAAGACACGTTGTCTGGGCGGTTAGAAGTATCCATGAACAGAAAACAAAGGAACTTGCTTACCAAAACGAACTTGAACAAAGTCTTTCAATTATTGGCGCCTTAGCCAATGTGCTAAATACGATGGTTTATATTGATTTAGAAGATAAGACCTTGCAAAGAGTCTTTATGGGTGATTCTAATAAGGCTAAGCCTGGCGATAAGCGTGATGCAATTGAAACAATCGATAAGGTAATTAGCTTTGATGTTAATTCTGAACATATAGATAAATTAAAAGAATTCTTAGACGTTGATACTCTAGATGAAAGACTGGGTTCAAATTCAGTAATCTCAGAGGTTTATATGGACAGCAGAGGTCTATGGCAAAGGGCAGATATTGTTCCAGTTAAAAGAGACGAAATGGGTAAGAATCTGGCTGTGCTTTGGACAATTCGCAATGTTGATGAGGAAAAGCGTCGCGAGATTATGCAACAGCAAGAACTGGAAGATGCACTATTTATTGCGCAAGCTGCCAGCAGGGCAAAGAGTCGCTTCTTATCAAATATGTCACACGACATCCGTACACCAATGAATGCGATTATTGGTTTTACAGCCCTAGGTGCCAAATATGTAAATGATCCGGAGAAGATGACAGAATATCTGGGCAAGATTGCTGTATCAGGTAACCATCTGTTATCACTGATCAATGACATTCTTGATATGAGCCGTATTGAATCTGGCAAGGTCAGAATTGAAGAAAACGAAGTTCATCTTCCAGATATTCTTCACGATTTAAGAACTATTGTTCAAAGCGAAGTTGTCGCAAAGAATATTGACCTGTTTATTGATACATTGGATGTTAAACATGAAGATGTGGTTTGTGACAAACTGCGTCTAAATCAGATTTTATTAAATATTATGAGTAACGCTCTTAAGTATACTAATGCTGGTGGCATGGTAAGTTTAAGAGTCACAGAAAAGCCAAGCAGCAAAGCAGAAACAGCCTTATTTGAATTCCGTATCAAAGATACCGGTATTGGTATGAGTGAAGAATTCTTATCAGTAATCTTCCAGCCATTTGAAAGAATGCAGAGTTCAACTGTCAGCGGCATTCAGGGTACTGGTTTAGGTCTATCTATTACCAAGAATCTGGTGGAAATGATGGGTGGTACTATTTCAGTTGAAAGTGAAGAAGGCAAGGGCAGTGAATTCACTGTTGTCTTACCATTTAAAAAGAGTTCTACACCTGTTGTATATGAAACAATACCAGAACTTCAGGGTGTTAGAGTACTGGTTGCGGACGATAGCGCTGATACCTGTTTCTCAGTAACAAGAATGCTGAATGAAATCGGCATGCGTTCTGATTGGACAACAAGTGGTAAGGAAGCGGTGTTAAGAGCCAAGTATGCTGTTGATGAAAATGATGAATATGGTGCCTATATCATTGACTGGCTGATGCCGGATATGAATGGTATTGAAACTGTAAGAAGAATTCGTCGCTTTATCAGCGATGATAAGCCAATCATCATTTTAACCGCCTATGACTGGTCTTCTATTGAAGCTGAGGCCAGGGAAGCTGGTGTTACTTCTTTCTGTTCTAAGCCATTATTTATGTCTGAACTGCGTGAGGCTCTAACATATACAAGAAAGAAGAAAGTAGTGGAAGAAACTGACTTCAGTACTTATAATTTTGAAAACAAGAAAGTGCTGCTGGTTGAAGACAATATGCTTAATAGAGAAATTGCTACTGAAATTCTAAAGGAAGCAGGTCTTTTAATCGATGAGGCTGAAGATGGTGATGTTGCTGTTGAAATATTAAAGAATGCAGCTGATGATCAGTACGATTTAGTTCTAATGGATATTCAGATGCCTAGACTTGACGGTTATATGGCTACAAGAGAAATCCGTACTCTGGATAATCCGGTAATTGCTAATATTCCAATCATCGCCATGACCGCCAACGCTTTTGAAGAAGATAAGAAAAAAGCCTTTGAAGCTGGCATGAATGCTCATATCTCCAAGCCGATTGATATCAAACAATTGATGTCAGTGCTTATCGACGTTTTAAATAAAAACTAAGGAATGGTTTTCCGGTATAATACTGGGAAACCTTTCTTTTGTGTAAAAATATTTAAATAAAAAGTTAGTTTAAGTATACTAATTTAGTAACTTAAAATAGAAAGGAAATGCGATAGTGAAGAAAAAACAATATGGATTTACATTAGCTGAATTATTGATTGTAGTTTCTATTATTTCTGTTTTGACAGCTACAGCAGTTCCTTTATACACAAAACAATTAGAGAAATCCCGAGAAGCGACTGATCTCGCAAATGTCAGATCAGCTTATGCCAAACTGATGAATGCGGTTATTAGTGAAGAGAAAACATCTGGATATTGGGATGATGAAAATAATTTATATAAGACAGTTGTTCCTCTAAAACAAAAATATACAGATTGGGAAACTTATCCTTTAAGAATCGCTGATGTCAGTGTCAGTGAAGACAAAAAGAATAATGCGCAATGGCTTGGCTTACCGGGTGCAGATGGAAAATGTGAGATTGCTTTTAATCCTGTTACCAATCTTTCAACTTTTACCTGGTCAGGTAAAAACACAAGTCCTACCCAGGGGCAATTAACGGTTTTAAATCCCTATGCCTGGAATGGTAGTGGATACAATGTTGACAGTCTGGATTCACAGAAAAAAGAAAAACTGGGAAAAGGATTTTCGACTTATTTTGATGAAAATGTAGGTACAAAATACGAAGGTTTAAAAGAACTCGAACCTGATACTAAATATGAAATTTCCTTTACCTATGATCCGGCAACCGTTGCTAGTGGACATCGAATTATGGCTGGTGCTACTTTGATTTTTGGGGAAGATGGAAAGTGTAAAGCGGATAGCGGGACGGCTGCCTTTAAGGAAAATGGTACAAAGAACGGCGTTCAGTATTCCTATAAAACTGATCCAAATACTGGTTTAGTTACTTATACAGCTACATTTACTACGCCAAAGGCAGATGTGAATAACAGTAAGTACTATTATGGAATGAATTTCAATTGCCGTACACAAACAGGAGATGGTGATACCGAGAGAACTTTCGCTTCTGTAGGAATAACAGATGCCCAGGTTCAGGCGGCACAAAAGTCGGTTTTGAATACATTTGAAATTAAAAAGGTGTAATATAAATATTATTAAATATGTCTTATAAAAAAGGCTTTACATTAGCAGAACTATTAATTGTAGTGGCTATCATTGCAGTGTTAACAGGTGTTAGTTTACCTGTTTTTAATGGTTTACCGGAAAAAGGCAGAGAAGCTACTGATGCTGCCAATATCAGATCACAATATGCAAAAGTTATGGCAGAAGCAATCACCAATGGTGGTAATGCCTCAGGTGTCAATGAAAAGATTGACTTAAAACAAACAAAAGATAAGTGGCAAAATACAGAAATTGCTAACACTTTGGAAGAATTGATTTCTGTTAAAAGTGATATTAAGGAACCGCAGGCTGGTGGTACAGCCTATGTTGAATGCAAGGATGGTGTGGCTTATCTATATTATGGTGCAGGCGCTAATTTAAATAATTCCAAGTATGATGTATCTTCACTTCTAGTAAAGAATTTGTCAAAGGGTGATATAAATACTTCGATAGCTTCGCAAATCGTTTCAAATAATTTTGATAAGTTAAATGAGACACTTAGAGCTAATGGCTTTGTGGGACAGGCAGTAATTACTAATGATGTCTTTAATGGCAAGTATGCTAATAATATCGTTGCGGCAAACACAGGCTATGAGCCATATGCAGCTTCTACAAAAGTGGTTTCAGTTCCAAAAGATGGCAAACTGATGAGCGAGAGAAAGAATGGCGATGTGGTTTCAGTTAAACAGTATCTGTACTATGAAAAAGGCAGCGAAATGATTCTATATGGTACAAGAGATGTAAATGTTACTGTCACTGGCCAAAATAGTGTTTCCTACGATCAAAGTGATACAGATGGCAGTTCATGGACTAAGGCTTAGCAGGTACATAAGTACCTGTTTTTATATGAAAAAATAACTCATACGAGTTATTTTACTAGTTCATAGTTTTTAAAGTGCGTTTTACTTACTTCATTTAAGCGATTCTTGCCATATTTGGCAGCGAAGGCATTGGCATCTTTATTAACATCATCACCAGCACCCTTATGGAAAGACATCTTATATTTAGCTTCCATTTCTTCCATCTTTTTAATGAAGGCGTAGCGGGCAATACAGCTGGCTGCTGCTACGGCTGGATACTTGCTCTCAGCCTTGGTTTCAAAAGTTAAGTCGTGATAGACTTCCTTATCATCCATCAGATATTTGAAGTATAGGGGTTTAGCAGCAAATTCATCGACATAAGCTGCCTTAGGGATACTGTAACCCTTATGCAATAGATTAATATAGGCCTGATTGTGCAGTTTAGCCTTAATCGCATTCAGGTTGTATTTTTCATGAGCGCGATTATATTTTTCGTTATCCAGAATACATAAAGAATGTTTTAATTCTTTCATTAAAGTAGGGGCGATTTTAACAATCTTATCATCAGTTAACTGCTTGGAATCAGTGACGCCCAGTTTATCTAAAAGTGGGAACTGTTCTTCTTCAACAATACAGGCGCAGACACATACCGGTCCAAAGAAATCACCGGTACCAACTTCATCGGAGCCTGCCTGTCTTACGATCTTTTTATCTAAGTAAGCTGAACCATAAAAAAGGGCATCTTCACCCTGAAAGACTACCTTGCCACTGGTATAGATGGAAATAGTTAGTTTATCTCTTTGAATAAAAGTATCGATGTATTCGTTTTTATTTGGTTTTATATCGGCTTTAAATGTATTTTTTAATTGTTCAATTTTTTCTTTGCTTAATTTTAGGGAAATATTACTCATATAAAGATTCTACCATAATGGAAATTATCTAATTAAATAACTATAATGTAAGTTATGAATATCTCAAATACATACTTTTTATATATTAATATCGTAATTTTAGTGATTTATCTTGGCTTTGCCTACTCAGGCTATAAGAATGGCTTACTGTTACAGCTGGTTTCACTTGTCTATAATGCAGTAGCTATTATCTGTGCTTACATTGTGGCTCCTATTTTGGGTGGGCGTTTTCCAATTGTGAAACTGGAAGGCATCTACGCTTATTTCACAACAGTAGTAAACGATCTGATATGGGGCGTCATTGTCTTCTTTATCTTAAGAATTTTCTTTGTCTTACTTAAGGGTATTCTTAAGAAGATTTCTAAACTGCCACTTATCGGTTCTTTAAACAAGATTGGCGGACTTTTGCTAAGTGTTGTAAATTCAACCATTGTTGTCTTACTTTTATCTTTACTTTTAACACCACCATTAATCACTAATGGCAAGGAAGTAAAGGAAAAGACTTTATTTAAATATATTGAACCAGCTACTGAAGAAGTAATTAAGAAGGTAGCAGAGAACGTTGATTTTGAATCTTTAAAACAGGAAATTACCGATATTGATACAAATGAAATCCGTAATCAGTTACAGGTCTGGTTAATTGAACAGGGTATTATCAATGAATAAATACGATGCGATTGATTTATTAAAAGTAAAGGAAAAAGTAACTGAATACTGCGCTATTGAGGATGCCAAGGAATACATTCTTAATGAAGAAGTTAACTTTAATCCCTTACTTATCACTAATAAGCTGGCTTTAACCAGCGAGGCTTTAGATTTATTAAAGAAGAACTTTTCTTTATCTTTTGATGGTATACAGAATCTTAATGACTTATTTTCTAAGGCTGACAAAGATATTGTTTTAAGTGGCTATGAACTGGCTCGTATTTTAACTTTTCATAATCATTGCCAAAGAATCAAAAAGAAAGTACTTAGCGCTGAAGGTGAACTGAAGATTAAGGACTTTGCTGATTCTATTTATGTCAATGATGATCTGGCTAAAAGAATTGAAAGAGTTGTTGATAATTCTGGCAACATCAAGGAAGATGCTTCGGAAAGACTAAAAGAAATCTTTTCAAATATTGATCAAAATAACTCACAGATTAAAAAAGCCAGCGATAACTTTTTAGTAAGATATGCTGGTTCTTTACAGGAATCCAATGTTTTCATGCGCAATGATCGTGTAGCCTTCCTGTTAAAGAATTCTGATAAGAACAAGTTCCATGGCTATCAGTATGGCAGTTCTGCCAGTGGTCAGGCTACCTATGTGGAACCGGAAGAGTTTATCGAATTAAATAATCGCCGTTCTACTTTAGAAAACGATAAGATGGCCGAAGTTCATCGTCTATTAAAAGAATTAACCTATCTGGTATCCCGATACGCTGATTCCTATCGCTTAAACTTTGACTCTTTAATGCAACTTGATGTCATCTTTGCCAAGGCAGAATATGGCTATTATTCAAGTGGTGTTATGGCTAAGATTAATAAAGATGGATCTTTATATCTAAAAGATATAATCCATCCTTTAATTGATTCTAAAACAGCAGTATGTAATACCTATACCTTAAATAATCCTTATCAGGGTATTGTTATTTCTGGCACCAATACTGGTGGTAAAACCGTTGGCTTAAAGATTATTGGTCTATCAGTCTTAATGTCTTATTTAGGCATTCCTTTATTATGTGAAGAAGCTGATATTCCATTATTTGAAAATATCTATATCGATATTGATGATAATCAGTCAATTTCTAATGCGCTGTCTACTTTCAGTGCTCATATTTCCAATATCAACAATATTCTTAACAATGCCAATAGAGAGTCATTGATATTGATTGATGAACTTATCTCTGGTACCGATCCTAAGGAAGCCCAGGCTATTTCTTTGGCTATTTTAGAAAAAATTTTAATGCTTGGTTCAACCTTTGTAATTACTACCCACTATGATGACATTAAGCAGTTTGCTTATAATCATGACAATATTCTTTTGAGTTCGGTGGGCTTTGACTTGGAAAATCTAAAGCCAACTTATAAGTATTATGAAAACAGTGTCGGTGTTTCTAATGCGATTGATATCGCATCTCGATATGTTGATGATGAATCAATTATTTTAAATGCCCGTAAGTATCTTGATTCTAATAAGTCTAGGGAAGATGAATTGTTAGAGAAGCTGGCTCTTGAGATTCGTGAGAATGAGGAATTAAAGGCTGATCTGGAAAAAGAGATTCTGGATAGTCATAACCTTAAGGAAGAACTGGAAAAGAAGATCAAGGACTTTGAAGCTGAAAAAGAAGCTCTAAGAGAGAAATATCTAAAACAGTTAAATGATTATATTGAGGACGTCAAGGAAAAGGCTAATGAAAAATTAGAAAAACTTAGTGATGTCAAAGAGGAAAAGAAGTTCTTTGAAGCGATGGAAGAACTTAAGGAAGAAGAGGAAGAACTGCCTCAGGCTGTTACTTTTAATGTGGGTGACTATGTTAAGGTTGGTGCTGCAAACCAGCTTGGTGAAATCGTCAGCATTGATGGTGAAAAAGTCTCTGTCAGTATGAATGGCCTTATTGTTAAGACTAAGCTTGATAATCTGACTAAGATGGCCAAACCTAAGAAACAGACCTATAAGCCAAAGGCAAGAATGGCCAGAGTAAGCAGAGAGTTAAACATTGTTGGTGAAAGAGTTGAAGATGGTCTAGCAATCTTAGATAACTATCTGGATAATGCCTATGGTTCAGGACTGAGTGAATGTAAGATTATTCATGGCTTTGGTACTGGTCAGTTAAGAAAGGCAGTCAGAGAACATTTGAAGAAGATTAGAATCGTCAAGGAATTTGGCAATGGTGATGCCTATGATGGTGGTTCTAATGTTACTATCGTTAAATTTAAATAATGAATATTAAGGATAAACTTTTAACACTGCCAACTAAACCGGGCTGTTATCTGATGAAAGATAAGGATGGCAAGGTTATCTATGTTGGTAAAGCTATTGTATTGAAGAATCGCGTAAATTCTTATTTTCGTGGTGCTCATGACTACAAGACAACAAAGCTGGTTTCCAATATTGTGGACTTTGACTATATTGTGACCAGCTCGGAAAAAGAGGCTCTGATTCTTGAATACAATCTGATAAAAAAGTATGATCCTTATTTTAATATCGTCTTTAAGGATGACAAGTCTTATCCCTATATTCTGGTAAGAGATTCAGTTGAACCAAGGGTTGAGGTTATCCGTTTAAAAAAGACTTCAAGAAAAGTAAAGGGGAGACTCTTTGGTCCATATCCTGATGTTGGGGCAGCCCGAAATACTGTTGATTTAATCAATAAACTATATCCAACCAGAAAGTGTGATTCTTTGGGTAAGGATATCTGTCTTTACTATCACATCAAGGAATGTCTAGGCTATTGCAAGTTCGAGGCTGATAAGAAGGAATGTGAAAGCGTAAAGAAAGATATTATTTCTTTTTTAAGTGGTGATAATTCAGCTGTTTTAAGAGACTTAAAAGAAAAAATGGATGAATGTACTGAGAGTCTTAATTTTGAAAGAAGCGCTTATTATCGCGATTTAATCAATGATATTAAAGTATCGACAGCCAAGCAGTCAGTGGAAATTCGCAAGAAAGAGTCTTTTGATGTGTTTAACTATGATGTCCTGGATGGTTGTATTTCTCTTACTGGTTTATTTATCAGAAATGGTATTCTGTTGGGTTCTGATAAGATGACTGATTATCTGGTTGGTGATAGCGAAAATATGGTTTCTTCTTATATCTACCAGTACTATCAGATCAATCCTAAGCCTAAGACTGTTTATGTGCCTAAGGAACTTTTACCTTATTTAGAGGGTCTTGAAGAAATTGAGGTAAGTACGGTTAGCAAGGGTAATAAGTATCAGTTATTAAAGAAGGCTAAGGAAAACTCCCATGAGACCCTTAGACAGAACAAAGATATCGTCGTCAGCAAGAATGCCTACTATGATTCAGTTAATGAGGAATTAAGAAGAATCTTCAATAAGGATATAAAGCGCATTGAGTTATTCGATAATTCCCATACTGGTGGCACCAATACGGTTGCTGGTATGGTGGTTTATAAAAATCTAAAGCCAAGTAAAAAGGACTATCGTCTTTTTAAACTGGAAGAGGGTTTTGATGATTTAAAATCGATGAGAGAGGCAATGTATCGTCGCTATTTCCGAGTCTTGAAAGATGATCTGGAAAGACCAGATTTAATCATTGTCGATGGTGGTCACAATCAGATACAAGTAGCCAAGGAAGTTCTTGAGAGTCTTGATATGGCTATCTCTTTCTGTGGTTTGGTTAAGGATGATACTCATAATACGTCTTTTTTAATGGATAGTGACTTTAATCATATTGAAATCGATCCAAGCAGCAACCTGTTTTACTTTTTAGCTAATGCCCAGGATGAGGTACACCGCTTTGCGATTACTTATCATAAGAAGTTAAGAAAGAAGGCTGTCTATAAGTCTAAACTAGATGGTGTTGAGGGTTTGGGTCCAAAACTGCGTGTTAAATTGTTAAAGAAATATAAAACAGTCTCAGCAATCTGCCAGTGTAGTGAAGAAGAGCTGGCCACTGTTTTACCATCTAAGGTAGCCAGTAGGTTGTATAATAAGTTAAGGGAAGAAGAAAATGCTTAAGAATTTAAATGAAACTTTATCTTTAATATCTTTACTGATACTTTGTGTCTTAAGTCTTAAAGCTGGTTTAGGCTGGGTTTTTTCTTCACATCGTACAGATACTCTTAAGGGTAACTGGCTATTATTAAAGGATTATTGTCAGAATACCGAGGAATAATGAATACTACTGAAACAATTCTTCTTATGTTTATCCTGATACTGTTAGTCATAATAGTATTCTTGTTTATATTCATATTAAGAAATAATAAAAAAGATGATTTTAAAGATGTCCGTATTAGTATTAATAAGGACTTTTTAAACTTGTCCAATAAGTTAAGTAATGACTTAAATGTTTTGAATAATACAACAACTGACCGTTTAATTAATCTGGAAGATAAATTAAATCAGACCATTCTTGATACCAATAAGTCTACTAGCGAGGCTTTCTTAAAGATTAATGAAAGAATGGTTAAGATTGATGAGGCTCAAAAGTCTTTGACGGAATTGTCTAATGATATTGTGTCTTTGCAGTCCATCTTAAATGATAAAAAGAGCAGGGGCAGTTTTGGTGAAATAGAATTATATTCATTATTGGAAACGGCTTTTGGAAGTGATGAACACTTTTACAGTAAGCAGTATTCTTTAAGTAATGGTACTAAGGCTGATGCGGTAATCTTTGGAACAGAATCAATGGGTAAGATCTGCATTGACTCTAAATTTCCTTTAGAAAACTATAAGCGTATCTATGATGAAAGCTTAGCCAAGAGTGACAGGGAAAAGGCTAAAACAGCTTTTAGGAGTGACGTTTTAAAGCATTTAAACGATATAGCTAATAAATATATAATCCCTTCAGAAACGGCGGAAATGGCCTATATGTTTGTGCCAGCGGAAGCTATCTTTGCGGAAATCTATGGAAACTTTGATGAGATAGTTAAAAAGTCTTATGAACTAAAGGTATATATTGTTTCACCAACTACTTTAATGGCCTATATTACAGCTATTAAGAGTATTTATCTTGGCCAGAAGAAAGAAAAGAAGGCCAAGGAAATAGAGATTCTGCTTAAGGAATTAAATGTAGAATTTACCAGATTAAAAGACAGACAGGAATTATTACAGCGAGATTTTGAAAAGATTATTCCTGACTTTGAAAAATGTGCTGTAACTTCGAATAAGATTATCAAGAAGTTTGCCGCAATTAACGCAGGAGAAATCGATGAAAGAGATTAAAAAATTATTTGATATAAAATTATTGTTTTTCAGTCTGCTATCAGCACTGATACATTCCTTTGCGATAGTAAACTTCTCAATTCCCGCATCTATCTATCCAGCGGGCTTCTCAGGATTATCAAGAATCAGTACTGATATCCTGTACGACTTCTTTAATATAACAGTATCTTATTCATCTATTTACTTAGTGATTAATATTATTGTTACCTTATTTGTCTTTAAGAAAATCGGTAAAAAGTTTGCCATCTATTCAACAGTTCAGTTTTTAATGGTATCTTTCTTTACCGGCTTCTTTAAACCGGTAATTACTGTTAATGACATTATTCTAATGGCGATGTTTGGCGGTATTGTCAATGGTTGTGGTGTAGGGTTGGCCTTAGCTTTTAACTTCTCAACTGGCGGCTTTGACTTTATCAGTGTTTACTTTGCGTCAAAGCACAAGAAAGATGTCTGGAACTATATCTTTATGGTTAATGTGACCATCCTGTTAATTGCTGGTCTGATTTATGGCTGGGAAAGATCACTTTATTCAATCATTTACCAGTTTGTTTCAACCCAGATCATTAAGATGCTTCATCAAAGATATACGCAAAAGACGCTTAATATCATTACAAAATATCCAAATGAAGTATCGGATGCGATATTATCACAGTTTAGACATGGCATTACTGAGATAAATGCGGTAGGGCATTATTCCAAGAATGAAACAACCATTCTTTATACCGTGGTAAATACCTTCCAGTATAAGGAAATCATTAAGGTGGTCTTAGCAGTAGATCCCAAGGCCTTTATCAATGTCCAGAATACTATTGCCGTCTATGGTAACTACTATCAGCAGCCTTTAGAATAGTTATAAATAATATGTATAATATAGTAGTTTTCTTTTTGATCTATCCGCAAATTAAATCAGCAAGGAACAAAAAAAGAGGTGATTATCAGTTAGCACAACTAATAATTACCTCTTTTCAATTAATACTTAATTTCTAATCCCAGCTTAGTTTCAACATCAGCCAGTGTCTTATCAGCGATAGCTCTAGCCTTAGCAGCACCATCAGCCAATACTTTTTCCAGGATATGAGAATCCAAAATTTCATGGTAGCGAGTCTGAATTCTTTCAAGTTCTGCACAGACAACATCAGCTACATAGCCCTTAAGCTTGCCATAGCCTTCATCCTTGAATTCATCAGCAATTTCTTCCATTGATCTGCCACTTAATGAAGAAGCGATTTCGATTAAGTTATATAGGCCAGGCTGATTTTCCTTATCAAGCTGAATCTTGCCTACAGAATCAGTAACAGCAGACATGATTTTCTTTCTGGCAACCTTTAGATCATCCAACAGATAGATGCAGCCCTTATTAGTTTCATCAGACTTAGACATCTTTTTTGTAGGGTCCTGTAAAGACATGATACGGGCACCAACCTTGGCAATTAATGGTTCAGGAACAGTGAATGTTTCACCATACTTGTTGTTGAAGCGGTTAGCGATATCTCTTGTAAGTTCAACGTGCTGTTTCTGGTCATCGCCAACTGGTACATAGTCTGGGTTATATAGCAGGATATCAGCTGCCATTAGACATGGATAAGTATATAGACCGGCAGTCAGGTTCTTTTCACCCTTGGCTGACTTATCCTTAAACTGAGTCATACGGTTAAGTTCACCTAGATATGTGTTACATGCCATGATGTAGCCAAGTTCCGCATGAGCCTTGACATCAGTCTGTAAGAAAATAGTAGCTTTTTCCGGGTCTAATCCACATGCCATATATAGAGCTACCGCATCAGTCAGGTTCTTGCTTAAATCAGCAGGGTCCTGGGGTTGAGTGATGCAGTGCAGGTTGGCAATGAAGACTACCATTTCATATTCATCCTGATACTTTACAAAGTTTCTTAAGGCGCCAATATAGTTTCCTAGTGTTAATTGGCCTGTAGGCTTAATGCCTGATAACATTCTTTTCATTTATTAAAATCTCCTTTAGACAAAATAAAAAGCACCTATGGGACGAATATATCGTGGTGCCACCCAAATTACTTCTTAAAAGACGTTAACGCTGTCAAGCGATTCCCAGTTCATTGAATAATCCGCAATTGTTTTCACCAGCCACAATCTCTCTTATTAGATGTTTCAACTACTATCTCAAATATAACATTTTTATAAGAGAAAACAAAGGAATATACTATAATATCAGTATGATTGTTATATATACATCCCATGGCTGTGCTTCTTGCCGAAAACTTAAAAACTGGTTGAAAGAGCACAATATGCAATATATAGAAAAGAATATCTTTAATACTATCTTAAACGATAAGGAAATAAAGTATCTTTTGTCACGTACAGAAAACGGTACTGAGGACTTATTGTCTAAAAGAAGTAAGATAGTTCAGGAAAATAATCTCGATCTTGATGATTTATCACTTGATGAATTATGCAAGTTTGTTGTGAATAATCCATCGATTTTAAGAAGACCGATCATCTTATCTGACAATAATATGCAGATTGGCTTTGATGAAGAAGAAATCGATGCCTTTGTACCAAGAGAATTAAGAAATATCGTTAAATGTGACAAGAGCTGTCCACATTATCCTAACTGTGGCAGTTTAAGAGAGGAAGTAGTGTGAAGAAAGTATTAGTTGGTTTATCAGGTGGCGTTGATTCAGCCATCGCTGCATATTTACTTAAGAAAGCAGGCTATGATGTAGACTGCTGTTTTATGCGTAACTGGGATTCAGCCTTAAATAACGATACTTTAGGTAACAATACTTTAAACAATGACATCTGTCCTCAAGAAGAAGACTACAACGATGCCAAAAGTGTTGCGGAATCTCTGGGCTTAAAGCTTTTAAGAAAAGACTATATCAAGGAATACTGGGATAATGTCTTTAAGAATTTTATTGATGAATATAAGGCTGGCAGAACTCCTAATCCCGATATTTTATGTAATAAATATATTAAGTTTGACTGCTTTTTAGACTATGCGATGGAACAGGGCTATGACTATATCGCAACTGGCCACTATATCAAGGCAGTAGATGGTGAAAACCGTACATATCATAAGGCCAGTGACTTAAATAAGGACCAGTCATATTTCCTGGCTCAGGTAAGCAAGAGGGCCTTGGATAAGTGTCTATTTCCTTTAGGTGATATTGATAAGCCAGAGGTAAGAAGAATTGCTGAAGAGCTTAACTTAAATATCGCTCATAAAAAGGATTCTACTGGTATCTGTTTTATTGGTGAAAGAGACTTTAGAAAGTTCTTATCCAACTATATTCCAATGAAAGAGGGTAAGATTATCGATATCGATACCCTTAAGGTCATTGGTACACATAATGGTGTTTACTACTACACTATTGGTCAAAGAAAGGGCTTTGGTGTTGGTGGCAACATGGGGCCTTATTTCTGTGTTGGTAAAAATGTTCACCATAACTATCTGTATTTAACTTCTGTTCAAAATGAACATTACCTATATTCAAATTCCTGCTACATCAACAATATCAACTGGATTAATGAACTGCCTGGTAATGATATTGAGATTCAGTGCAAGTTCAGATATCGCAGTGTCGACAACAATGTCTTCATTAAGAAGATTTCTGACACTGAAGCTATCTTAACTTATCCGCAGAAGATTAAGGCAGTAACCCCTGGTCAGCAGGCTGTTTTCTACTTAAATGGCGAAATGCTTGGTGGCGGTACTATTGATAAGGTTTATATCGATGATGTAGATATGAATGAATATCTTGATAAACGTGTCATAGGACATATTAATGACAAATAAGATACTGGAAACACTGGATGGCAGTTTTGTCTATACTATCTACAAAACACCATCCTATATGGTTACAAAATTTGAAACAGACAAGGAGGTCATCACCGTTACGGGACCTTCTTTTGACTTTATAAAGGGTGAAAAATATACCATTTCTGGTGAATATGTTGATCATCCTAAATATGGCTTTCAGTTTAATATGCTGTCAGTCTCTAAATACATTCCTAATCACAAGGATGAAATCATCAAGTTTTTATCATCAGCTTCTTTTAAGGGCGTTGGTAAAAAAGCGGCTGAAAAAATCTATAATGCCTTTGGTGATGAAGTCTTAAGAATAATCAAGAATGATATTACCGTACTGAATAGCTTAGACTTAACCGCTAAGCAGGTAGCTTCCATTAAAAGCGGCATTGAAACTATTGGTGATGATGATAGTGCAGTTATCTTTCTTTTAATCACAGCTGGTTTTACCAATAGTGAGGCAGCCAGAATCAATTCCTACTACAAAGAGGCAACACCTTTTATTGTGAAAGATAATCCTTATCGTATCTATTTGGATGTCTATGGCATCTCTTTTGCCAAAGTCGTAAACTGTGCCAAAGGTATGACTTTTGAAGATAAGGAACACAAATTTAAAGAGGCTTATTTAATTTATATTTTTAAGGAAGTTTCTTTTAAGCTCGGCAATACTTATCTCGATAAAGAGGATTTTTCTGCTTATTATCTAAAGGACTACAGTGACTTTGAAGAAATTCTTGATATGTGTATTAGAGATGACTTGCTGTATCTTGAAGATAATCATTACTATCTGGCCAGTGACTATGAAGATGAAAAATATATCGCTGAATATTTAAGTCTTGAAAAGGAACATCTTGATAAGGATGAATTAAATATTGAAGATGGCATTAAACAGTGCGAATTTGAATATTCCATTGAATTTGATGACCTGCAAAAGAAGGCTATTCATACATTCTTTAATGAAGACTTCTCATTAATAGTTGGTGGACCTGGTACTGGTAAAACCACGATTATCAAAACACTGGTATCGATGTTTAAGGAATTTTATCCTTATCACAATATCATTGTCTGTGCGCCAACTGGAAGAGCTGCTAAGCGTATCAATGAAATCTGTGATGTGGAATCAAAGACTATTCATTCGCTTTTAAGATGGAACAAGGAAACCAATACCTTTATTCATAAGATTGATAATCCTATTCTTTATGACTGTTTAATCATTGACGAGTTTTCAATGGTTGATACCAATCTTTTTGCCTCATTATTAAGGGCTTGCCAGTATGTAAAGAAGATCTGTATTATTGGTGATAATCAGCAGCTTCCTTCAATAAGACAGGGTAATGTCCTAAAGGATTTAATTGACTCCAATAAGTTTAATATCACTTATTTAAATACCAATCACCGTCAGAAAGAGGGCAGTGAAATCATTTCACTGGCAGCAAATATCATTGATGGAAATCTGAGTTTTAGTGACTTTAAGTCTGATATTCAATATATCGATATCGATAATACCAGAGCTATTGATTTGATTAACATGATCAAAGAAGATATTGATAATGGCTTATCAATCGATGATATACAGGTTTTATCGCCAATGTATAAGGGTGAATTTGGCATTGATAATCTAAACAGCATTATGCAGAAGTTCTTTAATCCCAAGAGTGAACATAAAAAGGAAAGAACGGTAGGTAAGATTACCTTTAGAGAAGGGGATAAGATACTGGAGTTAAAAAATAGACCTAGTGACGATGTCTATAATGGTGATATTGGTGTTTTAGAAGAAATTGATGAAGATAATAAATGTTTTATCGTTAACTATCAGGACTTAAGAGTTTTCTATAACTTTGATGATTTAAATGATATTTCCTTAGCTTATGCCTTATCGGTTCATAAGGCTCAGGGTTCGGAATACAAGACAGTATATTTTATTGTCAGCAGGGCCCATATCAATATGCTTTATAAGAAGCTTATTTATACAGCTGTTACCAGAGCCCGTAATAAACTGGTTATTATTGGCAATCTCGATGTTTTTAACAGTGGCATCAGAAGGGAACTTGGTAAGCGCAAGACTACCTTATTGGATAAAATTGTGAATTTTTAATAAAAAAAGTGAAAATTTGTATTGAATATGGGAAAATCGTGTGCTAAATTAGTGGTGTAAACAAATAGTCTTTGCACAATAAGACGCGTAACTTTAAGTAGGCGAGATTGAATTGGCAAGTATTGTTACTCTTTTTTGAGTATATACTTACTGTTCAATCTCTTTTTTTGTGCCTTGACTGTTAATAGTTCAAAAGAAAAGGAGAAAAAAATGGACTACAAATTAATTGCGCAGGACATTATTAAGAATGTCGGCGGCTCAGAAAACATCCAAGATGTTACTCATTGCTTTACAAGATTAAGATTTGTCTTAAAAGACAACGCAAAAGCAAACAAAGAAGTTGTTGAAAGAATCGAAGGCGTTATCCAGGTTGTTATCGCTGGTGGCCAGTTCCAGGTTGTTATCGGTTCAAAAGTAAATAAGGTATACGATGAAGTATTACCGCTAGTTAACCTTGCTGAAGGTAACGAAATCAAGGCTGAAAAGGGTTCTGTTGGTAACATGATCCTTCAGACTATTTCTAAGATCTTCACTCCACTTGTTCCAGCTATCGCTGCTTCAGGTTTAATCAAGGGTCTATTAGCTGTTGGTACAAGAATGGGTTGGATCGATGCAGCTAACTCTACTTACATCATCATGAATGCTGCAAGTAATATCATCTTCTACTACATGCCAGTATTCCTTGCTTACACTGCTTCAAAGACTTTAAAGTGTAATCAGGTTATCGCAATGGTATTAGGTGCCTTCCTTTGCCATCCAACTATCGATGCTTTAGTGCAGAATGTTGCTGAAAAGTCTACAATCTTTGGTTTACCAGTAATCAAGAAGGCTTTCACAATTGGTTCTTCAACCAAGGTCTTCGCATATGCCGAATCAGTAATTCCTGCAATCTTGGCAGTAATCGTATTAAGCTATCTTGAAAAATTCTTAAAGAAATATATCCCTGATATGCTTCAGCTAATCCTTGTTCCTGGTATCTGTCTAATCGTTATGGTTCCAGTTACATTAGTTGTTGTTGGTCCAGTTGGTATCTATGTTGGTTACGCTATTCAGTGGTTATATCAGTCTCTATACTCATTCTCACCAGTTCTTGGTGGTATCATCGTCGGTGGTCTATGGGGCGTATTCGTTATCTTTGGTGCTCACAGAGCTCTACTTCCTATCGGTTTAAACGACGTTGCTATTTCTGGCACAAACACATTACTTTGCTTCGCTGGTGCTGCTAACTTCGCTCAGGCTGGTGCTACTCTTGGTGTTATGTTAAAGTCTAAGAACCAGGAAACTAAGCAGGTTGCTGCTGCTGCTGTTATCCCTGCATTCTTAGTAGGTATTACAGAACCTGCAATCTACGGCTGTAACTTACGTCTAAAGAAACCTATGGTTTGCGCAGTAATCGCTGGTGCTATCGGTGGTGCTATCATGGGTCTTGGTCATGCTGTTAATACAGGTTTCGCTAATAACGGTATCTTAACTATCATGACTTACTATGGTGAAGGTACTCTACTTTCTCAGTTCATCGCGTACTTAATTGGTATCTGTGTTGCATTCCTTGGTGCTGCTGCTCTAACTTACATCGTAGGTTTTGAAGATGATGCTCCAAAGGCTGCTCCAGTTGCTTCAAATACAAATTCAGATTTCGCTATTGCTTCTCCAATCAGAGGTAATGCTATCGCATTAACAGAAGTTAAGGATCAAGTATTCTCTTCTTGCGCTATGGGTAATGGTGTTGCTATTGAACCTACTGAAGGCTTAGTTGTAGCTCCAGAAGACTGCACAGTTACAATGATCTATCCTACAAAGCATGCTATCGGCTTAACACTTGATAGTGGTGTTGAACTAATCGTTCATGTAGGTATGAACACTGTTGAATTAAATGGTGAAGGCTTCACTCAGCACGTTGAACAGGGTGTTAGAGTTAAGAAGGGTGAAACTATCGTTTCATTTGATATTGATGCTCTTAAGGCTAAGGGCTACGATTTAACAGTTCCAGTAGTAGTTGCTAATACTATGAACTTTGTTTCAGTAGAAGGCGTTGCTGGTGTAGCTGCTAATGAAAATACAGACGTAATTTACGTAAAAAGATAAATAAAGGACTTTGATTATGGCTAATTACTTTCCAGAAAATTTTAGATGGGGTGCATCTAGTTCTGCATTCCAGATTGAAGGCGGCTGGGACGAAGGCGGAAAGGGAATGACTGTTGCTGATTTCAACTCATTCAAAAGATCTGCTGTCCAGGCTGACTCAAAAGTTGCCAGTGACTTCTACCATCACTGGAATGAAGATATCGACCTGATGAAAGAAATGGGTATGAAAACATACCGTTTCTCAATCGCTTGGGCAAGAATCATTCCTGATGGCGATGGTGAAGTTAATGAAGAAGGTGTAGAATTCTACAACAAAGTTATCAATAAACTTCTTGAAAATGGTATTGAACCATTCATCACTTTATATCACTTTGACTTACCTTATGCCCTTGTAGAAAAGTACAATGGCTGGGAAGCTAGAGATTGCGCTTATGCTTTCGCTAAGTATGCAAAAGTATGCTTCGAAAGTTTTGGTGACAGAGTTAAGTTCTGGCAGGTTCACAATGAACAGAACTTGATGATGAGAGTTGATGAAAGAATGAACATCACTGAAGAAGATGAAGTTAAGAAGGAAAAGATCCGTGCACAAATGGATTACCACATGTTCTTGGCTCATGCTTTAGCTACCAACCTTTGCCATGAAATCATAAAAGATGGTAAAATTGGACCAGCTGTTTCATCAACTGTTACATATCCAATGTCAAATAAGCCTGAAGATGTATGGTCTGCAAGAATGAATAATCAGTTTAAGACTGACTATTGCTTAGACATGCACTACTATGGCCAGTATCCTGGTTACTACATGGCTTACTTAAAGGAACAGGATATGGTACCAGTTATGTTAGAAGGTGATGAAGAAATCTTAAAGAGTGCAAAGATGGATTTCATTGCTCTAAATTACTACCGTACATTGACTACTAGATACCTTCCTGCTGATGAAAATCATCCTAAGGGCAAGAGAATCGAAGGTTTTAATGAAGTTGATTATGACATGTATGGTTACTGGAAGATTGAAAAGAACGAAAATCTAAAAGCTACTGAATATGGTGCACAAATCGACCCAGTTGGTTTAAGAATTGTCTTAAATGAATACTGGAACAAGTATCACTTACCACTAATCATTACTGAAAATGGTATGGGTACTGCTGACGTCTTAACTGAAGACGGCAAGGTACATGATCAATATCGTATCGATTATATGGCTAGTCACATTAAAGCGATCGGCGACGCTATTGAGGATGGTGTAGATGTAATGGGTTATTGCCCATGGTCTGTAATGGACTTATTATCTTCTCACCAGGGTTTCAAGAAGAGATACGGCATGGTTTATGTAAATAGAACTGATATGGATTTAAAAGACCTGGCTAGAATTAAGAAAGACTCTTTCTACTGGTATCAGGAAGTAATCAAAAATAACGGTTCAAATTTATAATTTATAAACTTTTGAGGGGTAGAGAAATGAAGGTTGTAAAGGTACTAAACAATTCTTTAATGCTGGCATTAAATGATAACGGGGAAGAAGTTATCTTAATGGGCAAGGGAATTGGGTACAAGAAGGCCATTGGCGAAGAAGTATCTGATGATCAGATTGAAAAGATCTTTGAATGCGAAGATAAGAAGCTGAAAACAGATATCATGCGTCTGGCTGTCGATACTAATTCAATATATTTTGAAGTTTCAAAAGAAATTATTGATTACGCTATCGAAAAGTACAATATGCAACTGATGGATTATCTCTACCTTTCTTTAACTGATCATATCTGTTTCTGTATACAGCGATTCAGACAGGGTATCAATATTCCTAATTATTATGTAAGAGACATCAAGAATCTTAATCCCAATGAATATGATGTAGCTAAAAATGCTTTAAATATCATTAGAGAAAGACTTGAAGTTGATTTGCCTAATGATGAAATTGGCAATATTGCTTTCCACTTTATAAATGCTCAAAAGAATCATCTGTTTTCAGAAAACAATATCAAGATGCAGAATATTACAAACAATATTCTGAATATCGTTAAATTAAACTTTAATATAACTTACGATGAGAATGAATTTGTCTATTCAAGATTTGTAACTCATGTCCAGCTTCTGGCTAAGCGTGTTATTGATAATAAGATGCTTAAGGATGAAGACATTGATATCCTGTTTGAAAAGGTGAACAGTGTCTGTCAAAGAGAAGAGGAATGTGTAAACAAGATTGATAAATTCTTAAATCAGATCTTTGGTATCAGTTTAACCAAACAGGAAAGACTGTATCTGGAGATTCATATTCATCGTATTCTTGAATCTTATAAGTAAAAATGAAAAAATATCTCAGATTTATAATTTATTTTATTGGAATTGTAATTCTAAGCCTGGGATTAATTTTAAATACCAAGTCAGGAATGGGTGTTTCACCAATTATTTCGGTGGCATACTCTGTGTCAGAAATTTTTAATCTTGATTTTGGTAATATTACTCTAATTCTGTATTCTGCTTTTATTGCTGTAGAGTTAATCTTGAACAATAAAAACAGAATGCTTACTGTTCTGCAGTTACCTTTTTCAATAGTCTTTACCAGGCTGTTGAATATGTTTAACGCCAAGCTTCCAAATTTGGATAACGTTAGTTTTGCTGGTCGTTTTCTGGTACTTATATTGGCTATCATCTTAACAGGTATTGGAGCTGCTACTGTCTTAAGTATGAAAGTAGTTCCTAATCCTCCTGATGGATTAGTTCAAAGCGTAGCTGAAAAACTAAACAAAACGGTTGGTAATGTTAAAAATATATTCGATTTGATCTGCTTAATCATTACTTGCACATTAGGTTTTGTATTATGTGGTAAGATTATCGGCATTGGCGTAGGAACGGTATGTGCAATGCTCGGTGTGGGAAGAGTTATTGCAGTATATCAGAAAATAATGGGTCCCAAATTAGATAAGGCAATCAATGTTTAAAAAGTCATTTACAAGAGAATATGTAGATGACTTTTTTATATAATAAAAACATATGTTGGAGTGGGAAAATGAATAAATTATTTAATTTAGCAATTGTTCTTTTAATGACACTTACTCTTAGTGCCTGTGGATGTTCACACAAGGATGTAAGAATTGAGGGTGCTTATCCTGCTGATTGTTATTCTGATGGCTTTACAGGTGCAAAAATCTGCAATCAGTGTGACAAGGTTCTTGATGAGGGAACAGTTATCGCAAGTACAGGACATGGGGAAACTGAACTGGTTGATGTTCTTGCTTCGGTTCCAGGACAAAATGGCTATACAGGCGATTTAATGTGTAAGACTTGTTCTGAATATCTGGAATTGGGTGAAGTGATTGATTCTTATGACATTAGCATCGCTGCTCAATGGCTGTTAAATAATCATGCCAATTTTGCTGATGCAAGTGAATTAAGTGTAAGTGATATCTGGAATGCTTTACAGGCTGATCTTTATGTCAGCAATCTGATTGCCTGGGGCGAAGAAGGTGAAGCAAGCGTTTCGGTTGCCGAATTACAGGCTAAGGCTAAAAAGGTTTTTGGTCTTGATATGAATTTTGCTGGCTACAGCAATACATATGCCAATAATATGTCTACTACTACAATCTCTTGTGATGGTAATCAAATCACTGTTAATGTCGTATTGAAACCAGGCTTTAGTGGTGGTGTTGGCATGGGAGAAGATGGAAACGGTGCTAACTACAGCTATACATTCAACAGTTTTGATGAAAAGAACTTAGCTTCTGTTTATGATTATGGTATTTTCAATTACAGCTTTGAAGATGGCGGCTACACTGGCGAGGTTGTTTCAAGTGCCATAATTCTATTAAAGAACGTTGATGGTCATTACGTTATTAAAGGAATGCAGAAATAATTACCTTAGAATTTAATAACATTTGTGTTAATATATTTAAGAAGATGAGTAGTTTAGATACTTTCTAAAAGAGAGCGGTTGGCTGGTGAAAAACCGCAGTAAAGTCTAAATGAAGCTACTTCCTAGATCTGACTAATACTCAGCGCTATTCAGCGTTAAAGAATAAAGTGCTTGTCTATATTAGATGAGAACTAAGGTGGTACCACGTTAAGCGTCCTTAGAGGCGCTTTTTATTTTGTAAGGAGGATAACATGGCAAACAAAAATCTAACTGGTAACGAGATTAGAAAAATGTTCTTAGACTTCTTCAGAGAACATGAACACATGATTGAACCAGGTGCATCACTTGTACCTATCAATGACCCAACACTTTTATGGATTAACTCAGGTGTTGCGGCATTAAAGAAGTATCTTGATGGTAGAGAAAAACCAGCTTCTAATCGTATTGCCAATGCACAGAAGTGTATTCGTACAAACGATATTGAAAATGTAGGTAAGACTAGCAGACACCACACTTTCTTTGAAATGTTAGGTAACTGGTCTATTGGTGACTACTTTAAGAGAGAATCTTTAAAGATGTCTTGGGAATTTTTAACCAGCCCTAAGTGGATTGGTTTTGATCCAAACAGAATTTATGTAACTATGTATCCAGATGATGAAGAAACATACAAAATCTGGACAGAAGAAATCGGTTTAGATCCTTCTCATATCTTAAAGTCATATGACAACTACTGGCAGATTGGTGAAGGTCCGTGTGGTCCTGACTCTGAAATCTACTACGATAGAGGTCCTAAGTATGACCCAGAGGGTATTGGTGAAGCTCTTTTCTTTGAAGAAAGAGAAAATGATCGTTATGTTGAACTTTGGAACAACGTATTCTCTCAATATGACGCAAAAGAGGGTGTAAACAGAAAAGACTTCAAGGAACTTCCTCAGAAGAATATCGATACAGGTATGGGTCTTGAAAGACTTGTAGCTATGGTTCAGGATGGTGAAACAAACTTCGATACTGACTTATTCCTTCCATACATCCATGAAGTAGAAAAGTATACTACTGTGAAGTATGAAGAAAATAAGATGGCATTTAGAGTTATCGCTGACCATATCAGAACTTGTGTCTTTGCACTTTCTGATGGTGCTACTTTCTCAAATGAAGGTAGAGGTTACGTTTTAAGAAGAGTACTTAGACGTGCTATGAGATATGCTAGAAACTTAGGTATCAATAAGCCTTTCTTATTTGAAATGGTTGATATCGTATGTGAAAACATGAAGGATTTCTATCCATATTTATTGGAAAAGAAAGACTTTGTTAAGAAGTTAATCAAGAAGGAAGAAGAATCTTTCATCCAGACTTTAGCTAATGGCGAAAAGCTGATTAAGCAGGAACTTGATAATGTTAAGGACAACACTTTATCTGGTGAAGTAATCTTCAAGCTTTACGATACATATGGTTTCCCTAAGGAAATGACTATTGAATCAGCTGAAGAAAGAGGCGTTAAGTGTGATCTTGAAGGTTTTGAAAGATGCATGCTTAAGCAGAAAGAAATGGCTAGAAATGCCAGAGAAGATGAACAGTCAATGAATTCTCAGTCTATTGATTTATTAAATCTTGATACTGAATTTGAATTTACTGGTTATTCTAACTTAGCAGATGAAGCTAAGGTTGTGGCTTTATTTGAAAATGGCAATAAGGTTGATTCTATTAAGGAACATGGTGAAGTAGTATTTGATCATTCTTGTTTCTATGCAACTTCAGGTGGTCAGATTGCTGATACTGGTGTAATTTATAACGGAAATATCAAGGCTACTGTTAAAGATGTTAGCAAGGCTCCAAATGGCCAGTTCTTACATAGAGTTGAAGTAAGTGAAGGTGAAATCAAAGTTGGTGATGTCTTAAAACAGGAAATCAACAAGGATGATAGAAGAGCTATCAAGTCTAATCACTCTTCTTTACACTTATTACAGTCAGCACTAAGAGAAGTAGTTGGTAACCACGTTGCCCAGGCTGGTTCTTATGTATGTAAGGATTATGCAAGATTTGACTTCTCACATTTTGAAAAGATTTCTGAAGAAGATTTAAATAAGATCGAAAGACTTGTTAACTCTTGGATTGATGGTGAATATCCTATCAATACACAGGTAATGGATATTGAAGAAGCTAAGCAGACTGGCGCTATCGCTCTATTTGATGAAAAGTATGGCGATAAGGTTAGAGTTGTTAAGATGGGTGAAGTTTCTACTGAATTCTGTGGTGGTACTCACGCTTCTAATACAGCTGAACTTGGTGTCTTCAAGATTGTTTCTGAAGAATCAATTGGTTCAGGTATCAGAAGAATTACTGTTAAGACCAAGACTGAAGCATATAACGACTTCAAGGGTTTACAGGCTACATTAACTGATTTAAGAGATACATTAAAACTTAAGAATATTGATTTAGTTCCGGGTAAGGTTGACCAGTTACTGGCTACTATCAAGGAACTTGAAAATGAAAATGCCAAGTTAAATACCCGCGTTATGAATCTTGATTCTGACGATAAGGTGGCTAAGGCTAATGACAATGGCAAGTTCAAATATGTAGTATTTGCTTGTGACAAGTCTGAATATAACCTTAAGGATTATGCTACAGCTATTAAGAATAAGCTTGATGGTGGTGCCGTATTCATCGGTAACGCAACAGATGAAAAATACTCATTTGTTTGTGCATTAGGTGAAAAGGCAATTGCTGCTGGCTTAGAAGCTGGTAATATCGTTAAGGAAGCTGCTTTACTGGCTAATGGTAAAGGCGGCGGTAAGAAGGATATGGCTCAATCAGGTGGTGTAAATAACGGCCAGATGGACGCAATTATCGCTAAGGTAAACGAATTATTTAAATAAGTAAGAATAGCCTTTTAAAGGCTATTTTTATATAATTCTTATATAAGGGGGTAATGGTATGCAAAACTCCAGTACTATGTTATTTAATTCAGAAGAATTAAGAAGAGAGAATATGAAACAGCTTCTTAAGCAGGTTTCTGAAGCTTTAACGGAAAGAGGATATAATCCGGTAAATCAGATAGCTGGTTATTTAATTTCTAATGACCCAGCTTATATTTCTAGTCATAATAACGCTAGAAGCAATATCCAGCAGGTTGAAAGATATGAAATCATAGAAGAACTTGTTAGATATTATTTAGAGAGCAAATAGGAGAGATAAATGGAAGACAAGATTTTTATAACTGATGAAAATGGACAGGAAGTCCAGATGAATATTCTTTTCACTTTCGACATGAATGACAACAACTATGTAGTTGTTTATCCTGACGGAAATGATGAAGAAATTTATGCTTTACGTTACGATGAAAACTCTAACCTATACATTATCGAAGACGAAGAAGAACTGGCTATGGTTCAGGAAGTAGTTGACGCTTTTGATGGTATAGAAGATGAAGAAGATAACTAAGCTTTTACTTACGGTAGTAATTTTATTAGTTATTGTTTTGGGCTTTGGTTTTTTGACTGTCAAAGCTAATCTGAAACCACAGAGTACAACTAGTGAAGAAGTTGAATTTGTGATTGAAGATAACTGGTATGGTCGAACAACTATCAAGCATTTGGCAAGTGAGGGCATTATCAAGAATGCTGATATCACTTACTATGTAGCTAAACTGAATAAGACAGCTATGAATTTCCAGGCTGGTACTTATATCGTTGATAAGGCCTGGGATTATAAGGAATTATTCGCTTATCTGTGTGATGGCAATAACGCTATCCAAAACACTGTAACTTTAAAGTTTGGTGAGGGTATGCGCGTTAAAGATTTTGCTAAGACTATTGGTGATAATACAACAGTAACTTATGATGAAATTCTTTCTTACTGGAATAATGAAGATGCTATCAGATCTTTGATGCCGGTCTATCCGTTCTTAACTGAAGAAATCTTTAATGAAGATGTAAGATACTATCTGGAAGGTTATCTTTTCCCAGATACTTATGAGTTCTACTATAAGACAAGTCCTTTTGATATCACTGTTAAATTCCTGGATAGAACTTTAGAAATCTATAATGCCTATAAGAATGATTTTAATAACAGTGAATACAGTGTACATGAACTATTCACTTTAGCCAGCATTGTTCAAAGGGAATCTGGCAATAAGGCCGATATGGATACTATCGCATCAGTTTTCTATAATCGTTTAGATACTGGTATGCAGATTCAGTCTTCAGTAACTGTCTGCTATGCCTTGGATATTGGCTTAGGTGGTGATTGGGCAAAGTGTGAAATTACCCAGACTACTTTTGATCCATATAATACTTATCAGATTATTGGTTTACCTCCAGGTCCTATCAGTGCTCCTGGTAAGGATGCCCTGGATGCGGTATTAAATCCAGCTGATACTGAATATTTCTTCTTTATTGGTGATGTCTGTGGTGGTGGCGAAACAATTTTTGCCAAGACTTATGCTGAACAGCTTGAAAATCAGGCGAGGTACTTAACATGTTATTAAAAAGACCATTAATCATCGGAATTGCTGGTGGCAGTGCTTCTGGTAAGACAACTATTGCCAAGATTCTCTATGATAATTTTGAAAAGACTAATTCGGTTTCTATTATCAGAGAAGATGACTACTATAAGGACCAGACTCATCTGGATTGGGAAGAAAGAGTTAAGACTAACTATGACCATCCATTTGCGTTTGATCATGACTTGATGAAGACTCAGCTGCTTGATCTTATCAAGGGTAAGGCAATTGAAAAGCCAATCTATGATTTTACCTGCCATAACCGCAGTGAAAAGATTGAAATCATTGAACCAAGAGATGTCATTATTGTAGAAGGTCTATTCGTTTTAGAAGAACCAACAATAAGAGACTTGCTGGATATTAAGATTTATGTTGACACTCCTTACGATATTCGTTTTATTAGAAGATTAAAACGTGATATCAATGAGAGAGGAAGAGAACTTAATAATATCGTTGATCAGTGGTTAACAACAGTCAGAGTAATGCATGAGCAGTTCATTGAACCAACAAAGAAATATGCTGATGTGATTATTCCCGAAGGCGCATCTAACAATGTTGCCATTGACTTACTATTGACCAAGATAAATAGTATTCTGCAGTAAAAAGTGTTATAATCGCGGATGGAGGATTAAAGATGGACGAGAAATTTTATGTCACTGAAGAAGGTTTGCAAGATTTAAAAAATGAACTTGAAACTTTAATTCATGTAACTAGAAACGAAGTAATTGAAGATCTAAAGGCTGCCAGAGCTCAGGGTGACTTATCAGAAAACGCTGACTACGATGCTGCTAGAGATCGTCAGGCTCAAGTTGAGTCACGTATAAAACAGCTCGAGCATATGATTAGAAATGCCGAGATTATCAGCGAAAGTAGAAGTACTAAATTCGTTAGATTAGGTTCTACAGTAGAATTACTTGAAGTAGATACTAATAAGACCCTTACTTATACAATCGTTGGTAGTGTAGAAGCTGACCCTTTAAATGGTAAGCTTTCTAACGTAACACCTTTAGCTGAAGCTATCATTGACCAGAGAGTTGGTTCAACTGTATCAGTAGATGCTAAAATCCCTTATGAAGTAAAAATCATCAAGGTTATCTAATTTAAAAAGTCGACTCCTATTAAAAATAGGAGTTTTCTTTTACCTTTTTTAATAAAATATAGATATGAGTGAATTAACTAAAAAGTTAAATAATCCATTATTTAAACAAGGCACAATCTTCTCTTTGTGTTTTTTCTTGTTTCAGTTAATCGAATTTACCGTCAATGATAGAGCTGGCTATGTTTTAGGAGCGGATGCGGTAGATTGTGTATATTCAATCGGTATTGCTTTTACGGCTTTTGGTTTATTATCTTATCCACTATTAAA
Organism: Erysipelotrichaceae bacterium; assembly: GCA_030526485.1. Classification (GTDB taxonomy): domain Bacteria; phylum Bacillota_I; class Bacilli_A; order Erysipelotrichales; family Erysipelotrichaceae; genus Colivicinus. Next base: position 35,445 of record JAUNCS010000016.1, read on the forward strand.
GAAAGTTTTAACTGATAAGTCTTTAAAAGTATTTAACTTGATAAGTGTCTTATTAGTACTTATTTGTTCAGCATTCATGCTTCAGAGCACAAATAATTCTTTATTCTTATTTTCTGCTTTTTCCGCTTTATTCTTTATGGGTAATCTTAGTGGAAGGGTTTATGAAGAAACAGCTTTTTCTTTAAACACTAATAAACACAAGGGTTTAATTATCGGTTCTTCAATGTCGATAGCTGTTTTATTGCAGTATCTGGTTCAGAATTATCTGAATAAGGATCTTTATGTACTTTGTATCCTGTTTGGACTAATGTTCATGATTAAGCCAAACACTTCAAAGACTGAAGAGGGCAATCAGACACTATTGGAGTATAAAGATGAACTGATCACCATAGGTATTGCTACAGTCTTAATGACAATGCTGATATCACTGATCGATGGAGTGGTAGTGCAGATGCACGCCTTAGGCACCTTAAGTGTTTCTTCTTATTCAAGACTGTTTTATGCCTTAAGCTTATTGATTGCCGGTTATATAGCAGATATTAAAAACAGAAAGTATTTGAGTCTGATTACGGTATGCGTATTATTTGCTTCCAGTATTTCAACGGCTTTTATCAGCTCGCCAAATACTTATTTTGCCGCTACATCTTTTATGTATTTATATAGTGGATTTTACGTAATCTATTTCACTATAACTTTTATGGATATAGCAGTCCGACTTAATAACTGTTCCTTATGGGCGGGAATGGGCAGAGTAATCAGAAGCCTGGTTACAGCCTTTATGGTTATCCCTACAGTAATTATTTATAAGGAATTTGGAACCATCTCACTGATAATTGGTTCTTGTATCTTATCAGTACTGATATTGCTTATTTTACTAAAGCCAATCAGTTCTTCTTTATATAGTTTTGATAACGAAGGTCACCACGAACTTTTTATCGATGAAAATATCAGGGATTATGGCGATAATTACCATCTTACAGACAGAGAAATTGAAGTTCTTGGTAAACTGCTGACAACTGAAGATGGAGTTCAAGAAATTGCTGATTCACTGTTTATATCACGTAGGGTATTACAAAGATATATTTCATCAATTTATGAAAAGACCAGTACAAAGTCGCGTATTGGTTTATTTAAAAGTTTTACAGAATATTCTAAATAAGAATGCATTAGAGCATTCTTTTAATTTTGGCGCACTTGTGACCTACAAGGATAATCTTAAGATTCATATACTGATAAAAATGAATGGAGATTATTAATGAAAAAGCTAATAAATATTTTGCTTGTGCTTCTCTTATGCATTGGTCTTTCGGCCTGTGGTAAAGAAAAAACAGACAATAAGATACCTGGTGGTGGTGAAGTTATCGTACAGGATCCACCTGAACAGGAAAATGCGATTACTTTAAGTAATTATCTTCTATATACCGAAGAAGGCTTTCCAGTAATATCAACTTATTTACCAGAAGACTGGTATGCTGGAACAATTATGCAATATGTAATCAGTGATACCTATCCTATGCAGGTCTTGGCTTCAATGTGTAATGCGGATAGAAGCTTTGGTATTTATTATTTATCACCAACGACTTTTAAAGATATTGCCAATCTTTATACAGGGGAACGTACACCTGATGATGGTAGTCATACAATCTTGAATTATCGCACTCATCTGCATTATCGCGATGCCTATGATACTTGTGACTTAATCTTTAATATGCTTGGTTTTAAGTGGGTAAACAGAGAAAGTCTAGCAGTAGACCAGGATGTTTTAAACACTTATAAAACCGGTGTTTTAGATATGGCCAAAAACAACTTTAATTCGGAAAAGAATATGCTGGATCAAAGTGGTACCAAATATCAATCAATACAGTTAATTAGTACTGATGCGACTATTGATAGATCTCAGGGTTATTTAACAGATGGCAGCAATACTGTCTATGGTGAAGCTTTAACTTTTGTTCGCATGCAGGATATCCGTTTTGAAGCTGATACGCTGATAATGCTTAATCAGGTATATGGTTCAGAAACCATTTCTTGGCAATATGATGGCTTCGCTCTATATTGGGCTGTCGATGAAAAGACATTCAGGGAAAACTATGACATGGCTCAATTTATTATTTCTAATACTGGTACCTGTGAATCTTTTAAAAAAGCTAATGATGAATTCCTGGGAGTAGTAATTCCTATGGTTTTAAATGGTCAAATGGAAGTTGCTGAATATGGCCAGCAGAAGGTAAGAGAAGTAATGTCGGCCTGGAATCAAACAAATGACAGGGTAGCTCAAAACTGGGATGATTATATTCAAGATAGAGATCGCTATGTAACAAGCGATGGAGTTGAAATAACTGTTCCTACTACTGCTGATTATGTTTATTACGATAGTGACAGTGGTGATGTCATCTGGACCGATTCTGCATCATATGATGCTGGTCCGTCATTTGAATTATTAAATAAGAAATATTAGGTGGATTAAATGAAAAAATACATAGTTTTATTATTAATAATCAGCTTATTAATCAGTGGCTGTTCCAAGAAAACAGAGGAAAGTATTCCTGATAAAGATACACAAAATCAGCCTGTTGAAAATACAAACACAGCTGATGTTTCTAAAGAAAACAAATATCTGAATTTTGATGATATGCATTTCTATTTCAATGGTCATAAGATTGAACTTGGTAAAACTACTTTAGAAGAACTTTTAAACTACGGGGCAGAAATCTGTGACACTGGTTATATTCTTTCAAGAGATGAATGGCCAGATATCAACGAGGATCTTAAAGCGGATTATGTTCAGGGTGTTCATATATTAATTAATGAGGGCTACTATCTAAATATTGGAATCTATAATCCTGATGAAGAAGATAAACCTTTAAAGGATTGTGCAATCTATGACGCTTCTTTAAATACAAATGAGGGCGAAAACCAAAGTGTTATTACTTTTAACTTTCCATATTCATTGAGTATTGATGAATTAAAAGAAGAGTGTGGTGAGCCGGATGAAGAGTATGGCCAGACAGAAGACTATCACATTATTTATCGTCAATGGTCTAAGACAAATGAATACTATCAGTCTTACTACTATTTTGTTTATCGCGATGGCGTATTAGCTAGCTTTGCCATGAATTATATGGATTGATTGGAGAAAAATTATGAAAAAAATATTGATGTGTTTATTAATACTTATGTGTCTATGTGCCTGTGGTAAGGAAAGCAAGATAAGAAATAATACTTCAGGTCTATATAAGCTGATAAGTAAGGAAAAAGAAATAAAAGAAGTATTGAATAAGAATGTCTTTGAAATTGAAGGACCGAGTTCTTTAAAGGGCTATATCTTTAAAGAAGATGGCACTTTTATTGAAGATTACTATGGGGCCTATCCTGGTGAATATTTTAGAGTAGGGGCCTTAAATGATATTGAAAAAGTGGGCGAATGGAAGATAGAAGAAGAGACTACAGTTTTAATATCTTGTGATGGCGTTAATCTTCACTATAAGCTTTATGAATTTGAAAAAGAATACACTTTAATACCAGCAGATTGGGATCCTGATTATGAAGGCAAGTATGCCAGCCTTTATGAAGATGATAAGGAATATTTCTATGACAATACTCC
>JAUNCS010000017.1 GCA_030526485.1 Erysipelotrichaceae bacterium
TTAGAAAGGACAGTGATACAAATTGTTACGACAAGGTACGTTTGTATCATACAAGTATATATGATTTTAGAACAGATTGATAAAGATTTATTATACCTGGCTAAACAGTCTGATGAAGACTTAAAAGATATCTATAAAAATATTGATGAGATCGCGTTAAAGAATTCTAACCGCATCTTATCAGCCTTTATTGAAAACAATGTTTCTTATTCCGACTTTGCCGACATCAATGGTTATGGCAACTATGACCCTGGTCGTAATAAGCTGGAAAAGATGTTTGCCAGTGTTTTAGGATGTGAAGACTCATTGGTTAGACCGCAGATTATGTCTGGTACCAATGCCCTTTATCTGGCTTTTAGTGCCCTGCTTAAACATGGCGATACTATGATTTCTTTATCGGGTGCACCCTATGATTCCTTACAGGAAATGATTGGCCTATTTGGTGATTCAAGTCAATCATTAAAGGCCCATGGCGTCAGCTATGAACAGATTGATTTAGTTGATAATGACTTCGATGATGAAAAGATTGTTGAAAGACTAAAAAGAAATGATGTAAAGCTGGTAGAAATTCAAAGATCTCGTGGTTATTCTTCAAGACTTTCCTTAAGTCTAAACAAGATTGAAAGAATTATTAATAAGATTAGAGAAGTAAATAAGGATGTAATCATCATGGTTGATAACTGCTATGGTGAACTGGTTGAAGAAAAAGAACCAGGACATATTGGCGCTGATCTGGTTGTTGGTTCTTTAATGAAAAACCTTGGTGGTGGTATTGCCCCAACAGGTGGCTATATTGCTGGTAATGCCGATTTGATTAAGATGACAGCGGAAAGACTGACAGCTCCGGGTATTGGTAAAGATTTAGGTGCCAACTTTAATATGAACAACTCTTTCTTTAAGGGCTTATATATGGCCCCAAATGCTGTTAAGTGTTCTTTAAAGACTGCTGTATTCTCAGCCTATATGCTGGAAAAGCTGGGCTTTAAAAATGTCTCACCTACCTATAATGAAGAGCGCACTGATATTATTCAGACTTTAGAGTTAGGAAGCGTTGATAACCTTGTTAAGTTTACCCAGGGTATTCAATCAGCCTCACCAATTGACGCCTTTGTCCGCGTTATGCCAGCCCCAATGCCAGGCTATCCATTTGATGAAGTAATGGCAGCTGGATCATTCACTCAGGGCAGTACTATTGAACTTAGTGCTGATGCCCCAGTGGTTGAACCTTACACTCTTTATATGCAGGGTGGTCTAAGTGAGGAATATGGCAAATTATCAATATTATTAGCACTGACTAAAATGAGAAAGGAAGCTTAACAGCTTCCTTTTTGTCCTCCATCGATTCTGATGACACTGTTATTGATATAATCAGCTTCATCACTTATTAAAAACTTTACCAGGCTGGCCACTTCTTCTGGCTTGCCATATCTTTGTACAAGTATTTTTTCACATTCTTCTTTTAAGAATTCTTCATCATAGCCATCAAGCTCATTTTCCGTACCAATAAAACCTGGAGCTATTGCGTTGACATTTACATATGGTGCAAACTGCATAGCCAGATTATGGGTTAAAGATATTAGTGCCGCCTTTGACGCATCATAGTCAAAACTCATTGGATAGTAGGTATTAATGCCATTGGTTGAGGCAATATTGATAATACGTCCCCATTCCTTATTTAGCATTGATTTATAGACGCTTCTGGCGCAGTTATAAGCACCAACGACATTTACATCAAGAACTCTTCTAAACTCTTCAGCGGTCTTTAAATTGAATAAATTAGAAAGGTCAATTGCTGAGTTATTAACAAGAATATCAACTCCCCCTAATTCTTCTTCAATCTGTTTAATCATCACTTCTACTTCATCTTCTCTAGAGACATCAGCCCTGATTGATAAACAGTTTATTGAATACTTTTCTATCAATTCATCTCTTAAAGATTCTGCCCTTTCTTTTGAAGAATTGTAATTGATGACAATATCATAGCCCTCTTTAGCCAAACGACAGGCTATAGCCTTACCAATACCATTGGCAGCACCGGTAATTAAAACTGTTTTCTTCATCTTTAAAAAAAGAGCTTATTAAGCTCTTGATGAATACTTACCGTCAGCAGTAGTAACGATAACTCTTTCGCCCTGTTCGATGAACTGAGGAACTCTGATAGAAAGACCTGTTTCAGTAACAGCGTCCTTAGTCTGAGTTGTAGGAGCACCCTTCATTGCTGGAGTTGTTTCAGTTACAGTTAATTCAACTCTATCTGGAACAGATACTGATAATACCTGACCTTCAAAGAACATTAACATAATTTCCATGTTTTCAAGAATGAAGTACTTATTGAAACCAACCTGATCAGCTGTTAATTCATAAGTTTCATATGTTTCCTGGTCCATGAAGTTGTAGATGCCACCAGCTTCATAAGTAAATAAAGCGTTCTTCTTTTCGATGATAGCAGCTTCAAACTTTGTAGAAGCGTTGAAGTTTCTTTCCTGAGTTGAACCAGTCTTAAGGTTTTTCATCTTAGTCTTTAAGATAGCAGCACCCTTACCTGGTTTTACATGCATAAATTCAATAACCTGCCATGGATCATTATCAACCATAACAGTTAAGCCTGTTTTAAAATCGCCTGCTTCAATAGCCATACTATTTCTCCTTTTATACTAAAAAATATCTACTTAATAATTATACTTTGAATGTCAACTTAAAGCAGAGTTAATTTCTCTTCCTTATGTTCCTTGATATATTTACTCCACTTGATATAGCCATAAGTTGTATTAGTAATATAACCAAGTTTTAGAACTAATAGAACATACTGACCAGTGACAATGTTGATTAAGCCTTCTAAGATTGCACAGATATACCAGGCAACCCACTGTTCTCTTAATCTGAAGAAAATGAATAGACCATTAGCTACACCAACCGCTGATGCACAAGCATCCATATAGGCGATAGCTACTTCAAGGTTTCTGTTGCCACCAAAGAAGTCTGTCTGAATATCTAAACCACTCAAGAAATAACCAACTACAACAGTCCAGACAATAATAGCTAAAATGATTAATACTTCCTGATAGCCCTTTAGTCTTCTTACAACTGTTAATTCATCTTCTTGATCATCCTTATGCTTAGTCCAGTTGATAAAGCTTGCAATATCAATTGGAAGCCAGAAGAATAATGTAGTTACCATAGTAGCAAAACGATACATTAATACTACACAGATTAGAATTTCCAAGATTTCAACCACTACTGATACTAAGAAGTTGTATCTAGACTGCTTAGAAATTAACAGTTCACAAAGGATATTAAAGAAAGTATCCAAAAGGTATAGAAGCATGATGACCACGCCATTGATGCCATTTGCACTTTCTTCTGGGAATAATACTGATACAAAAGTAGCCAGTACCATAATTGTGATAAACCAAGACTTTTCATAAGTAGTAAAGAACTTGGAATAACAAAGTATTAAAGCTACTGACATTAAAAGAATTAAGGCAGAAATACCACCATTAAAGATTGGCATTGTTTCTACAGTCATCACCTGCTGATAAGCACTTAATACTTCTTCATTTGTCGGATTTTCATTAGCGAAACATAAGCTGTTTCCATCTTCCATTACATACTCATAAGCAGTGATACTTTCAATATCCAGCTCTTCATACTCTTCGTAAGAGTAAGTAACAACCATCTGTTTTTCATCACTTTCAAAGATGACATCGCAAACAGTTGAATCTTCATCATAGTCTTCTTCATCAAACAGTCTTTCCATTTGAAGACTGCCAACATATGTAAGTTCGCCATCATATGAACCTACTTTTTTAAAGCCAATCGCAAAGCAGATTGCTGAAACTGCCACTAATAAGACAAGTACGCAGATTTCAATATTTCTGATTAACTTATTGGGTTCAAAATTTTCTTTAATTGATTTAATCATATACTTTCTTCCCCTATATATAACGGTGACAAAAGTCACACTTTTCAATTATATTTAAAAAAATAAAAATAGGAACAGAAATTTAAATTCTGTTCCTACATTTTTTAAATATTGTTTCTAAAATAAACCCTTAGTTAAAGAAGAAAGAGATTTCATCATCTTCTTTGATCTTTCAAACTGGTTGATTACTCTATTTACATCATCAACTGATGTACCAGAACCCTTGGCAACTCTGCGCTTATGTGAGCCACGCATCTTGCTTGGATCCTTTCTTTCTTCCTTGGTCATTGACTGAATAACAGCCTTGGTAACCTTCAGACTTTGATCAGCCTTGGCATCATCAATCTGTCCCTTTAAGTCACCCATACCTGGTAACATACCTACAACCGAAGATAGAGGACCTAACTTCTTAGACTGTTCAATGCTCATCAGCATATCATCAAGAGTCATCTTGCCTGAAAGCATACGCTTGGTGATTTCTTCAGCCGCCTTTTCATCGAAGTCTTCTTGAGCCTTTTCAACCAGGGATACGATATCACCCATACCCAGGATTCGATCAGCCAGTCTGTCTGGATGGAAGGCATCTAAATCAGAAATCTTTTCACCAACACCGGTAAACTTGATTGGTACACCTGTGCAAGCTTTTACTGATAATACTGAACCACCCTTGGCATCACCATCAAACTTGGTAACGATTAAGCCACTGACACTCAGTCTTTCGTTGAAAGTCTTGGCAACATTTACAATGTCCTGACCTGTCATAGCATCGACTGTTAATAGAATTTCTTCTGGATTTACAGCAGCCTTGATATTTTCAAGTTCCTGCATCAGATTTTCATCAATCTGTAAACGACCAGCAGTATCGATTAAGGCAACATCAAAGCCATTTTCCTTGGCATATGCCACACCCATCTTGGCAGTATTTAAAGCATCTACAAAGATACCCTTAGAGAATACTTCAACACCAATCTGGCTTCCTAAAGTTTTTAACTGGTCAATAGCGGCTGGTCTTACAACGTCGGCAGCAATTAATAAGACTTTCTTGCCTTCCTTCTTCATCAGGTTGGCAATCTTGGCAGTCTGAGTAGTCTTACCTGTACCCTGTAAACCAACAACCATAATGTTAGTTAAGCCATTAGGATTGTATTTTATTGAGTTATCATCATCACCTAATAATTTGATGATTTCATCATGAACAATTTTAACTAGTAGTTGACCAGGATCTATCGCATTTAATACATCTTGCCCTTCAGCCTCTTTTCTTACAGAATTTAAAAAATTCTGGACAACTGAGTAGTTAACATCTGACTCTAAAAGAGCAACTCTTATCTCTTTTAAAGTTTCTTCCATATTGCGCTCTGAAAGTTTGCCCTTACCAGCAACATTTCTAAGCGATTTCGTTAAACGATCTTGTAGTGAATCAAAAGCCATGTCTCAATTATAAAAAAATCCTTGTATTTAAACAAGGATTCAAAGTTTAAGCCACTCTTCTTTGCTAATGGCATAGGCATAAGATATCTCGTTAACCGGGTCCTTATAATCCTTTACTTTCTTCATACCAATAGCCATCGCTGTTCTATATGATGGCTCATTGGTATATTTCATATAAGAATAAACTCTATCATAGCTTGTATTATTGAAAACCCAGTCACATACTGCTTTGGCCGCTTCTTTTGCATAGCCTTTTTTCCAGTACTTCTTATTTATGTGATAGCCAATCTCTGGCAGCAATTCATTATCGATATTCTGAATTGTAATACCACAATCACCTATAAATTCATCAGTTTCTTTTAGAACTATCGCCCATAGTCCATAACCATACTTCTTATAGTTGTCTAGGTTCCATTTAATCCAGTTTAAGGTCTTCTCCTTATCAAAAGGCTTAGGATAATGCCTCATAGTCTCTTCATCAGAAACAATGGCATACAGGTCATTAAAGTCTTCTAATCGATATTCTCTTAATATCAGTCTTTCAGTTTCAATAATCATTTAATACTCCAGCAAATTTAAAGGACTGGCCTTATAGACATAAATCATGCCATCATACATTTTGTTAGGTGCAATATTATTTCTAACCGAAACCACAATCAGATTATTTAAGAAGTTCCAGTTTTCTCCCAAGGAACCGGTTGGCATACTCTGATTGACCATTTTACTTAAGTCATCACCTATATTATTAAAATTCAGATAATATTCACCCAGATACTTGGCCTGATACGCTAAAGGATCTGCGGAATAAGAGACATGATTCTTTCTTTTGCCACCAGTATTGATATTGCACTCAGTTTTAAAGTAGTCTGTACCAATCACAAAGTATTCATCGCCAATTTCTTCTTTTAAATAGGCACCCATGGTCTTGGTATAAGAACCCGCATAGCCCACATGACCATTGTGTCCAGTAATCATAATGGGATAGCCAACATGATCAGATATCTCTAAGACATTATCTTTCATCTTGATATCGCGATATTCACTGTAAGCAATTAAGTCATTTTCCTTTTGCGATAATTCCTTAGCCACAAATATATTGTCGATACATCTTAATACGCGATAATCAGCTATTTCTTCTTTTATTATCGATAATTCATTAAATATCTGATTCATTTCCTCAGACTTAAAAGATATGTTTTTATTGATAAATAAATCAAAGTCATTGATATATTCTGGATGCTTTTCTTCCCTGCTTAAATAGTTTCTAACAAATAATAAGTCTTCATCAGGATCCTGCAGATCAAAACCATAGAACTCCAGTTTAGAATCTAAGGAATTATCGTTATATTCCCTCATCCATTCAATGAGTTCCTTAAATTCCTCAGTATGATAAATACTAAAAGAAATATGTGAGAAGACTTCTTCGATACGCATATCACTTTGACTATTTATGTAGTCATTGATAATACAGCCCTCACCATAACCCATCTCATAAGCGATAGCAGATACCCCATTATCACGAATTAAAGTCTTTAAAACATCAAGCTTTAATCTTTGAAATTCGCTGTTTCCATGTGTCGCCTCACCCAGACCAATAATCTTATAGTCTTTATCAAGAAGTTCATCATCAATCTTCATGGCATAATTTTCTACATCCGCTATTTTCTTGGAATTAGCTATTACCGGTTTATACATCTGAAATTCCAGTAATAACAGTAATCCACATATCGATATCAGTAGTAAAGATAAAATTATTTTTAATATTTTCTTAATAAATTTCATTTAAAATACTCTCCAGTTTTGAAAAGTCTACAAAATCTACTACCTGATTATAGGTAGCTATCATTGCTCTTACTTCGGCATTTCTATCTTTCTCAGGAATAGACTTAGCCTTTGTATATAGAAGCGCCATCATGGTCTTGTGTTTAAACTTCAGTTTTGAATAATCAATACCACCTCTTAGATGAAAAATCTTAGCCTTATTAAATACTTCTACATCAAGTTGATTAGCGATACTTCTTCGAATATTTTCTCTGTTTGTTTGATCATCAATATCCGCTAAACCAACACTGACAATAATCAGTTTCTTATTCTTACTTATATCGAGATTTCTTAAAGTCTGTTTTAAGCCTAATACGCCTCCGGCATATAAGGCGCCAAAATAATAGATAGAATCATAATCATTGATGTGATTAATCTGATTAAAACTCAGCACTTCAATATTGCTCAACCTGCCAAATTCCTCAGCATACTTTTTAGTTGTGCCATATTCACTGCCATAAATAATTATCTGCATAAACCTACCATATAAAAGGTATTAAACGATACCTTACTTTCTTTGTATATTCCTTATAGCCTTCTAAACCTTCTATAAGTACTTTCTCTTCATTTTTTATTCTTTTTAATAGAACAAGTGGTATTGGTAACATTACCAATAATCCCAGGAAAGAGCCCAAGACCAGAGGCATGGAAGTAAACAATAAGACACAGGCAAAGTACATAGGGTGTCTTACTATTCCATATAAACCAGTAGAAATTACTTTCTGATTTTCCTGAATTTCAACTGTTCTGGATAGATAAGTATTTTCTCTTAATACTTCAAAATAGATTAAGAAACTTAAGATAAAGAGTATTACCGATACAATTGTTAGCCATAAAGGAAACTTTGAAATCTGGTAGCGGAAATCAAGGGCACAGACAATAAAGCAGATAACAAACAATATGCTGCATAGCATAATAACAACCACCTGTTCCTTTTCACTTTCTTTGGTATTCATGCGTTTCTTTAATAATTCCGGATTTTTAAGACAAAGATAAACCCCTACAATTATCATTGGAATAAATAGTATTCCCATTAAAAGCCAAGCACTAGGATAATTAAAAGTTCCTGCTGGATAAAAAAGCAGAAAACCCATTAACAGAAAACCAGACAAAGCTTTAATAAAAGCCTGCAATAAGAGTTTCATTACTTGTCTCCATTTTTATCAAGCTTAATGCCATAAATTAAACCCGCAAGCATTCCCAAGGCTATACCAAAGGCAATATTATGCATAAAAGAACCAATGGCTATACCTAAGCAAGTTCCAACACCCATAGCTTCACCAATCTTGCTTTTTTCAATATTTTCACTGGCATAACCAGCATAATAAGCTACAAATAAGCCAATCATCACCCAGGGTAATGCGGCTGTAATAAAATCAAAAATCATTTATTCATCCCCCTTAATTCCATATTCTTCAATAAAGTGTCTAACAAAATTACTGCACTTTTCTCTTAATTCTTCTTTTAATTCAGGAATACGATCGCCATGATGTATCAAAGCTGATACCGGCATTGCAAAAGAAAAAGCCAGTATTTCCTCATCGCATTCCTTAAGCAGATGTTTAGCCATCATTTCTTTAAAGATATTCCTAAATCTGTTTTCTATCTGATAAAAGAAATAGATATTAGCCAATTCCTTTATCTTTTCATTTCTAAACTGCTCCTTAGTCAAAAGAATTCTGGTTTTAATGACAACTGGATCATTGGTAGTAAAGTCATACATCCCCATCGACATCCGATACAGTTCTTCTAAACTTTCAGGAATATGGGTGCTTTTTGAACTGAAGTTTCCCCCATAGTGTTTAGCCACCATTTCTACCATGGCATCCCATATCGCTTCCTTGCTGTCGAAGTGACGATATAGTCCTGACTTAACAATGCCGCTGGCCTCTGCTATATCTTTAATATTGGTTTTTTCATAGCCCTCTCTGGAAAATATATCCAGGGCTGACTCCAGTAATTTCTGTTTTGTATCTTTTCCCATATAAAGTGACCTATTGTTCACACTCTAATTATAGTGACCCATTGGTCACATTACAAGCAAAATAAAAACAGGAATGTACCTGTCTTTACTTGTTTTTAGCGATTTTAAGCAGTTTATACATCAAAGGTATATAAGTTATCACAAAGACAATTATTGCGATAATTAAAGCTGCTTTCTTAGCGCTAAGCGGTAATAAGACACCAATGATAACACCCATCGCACATAAGCAGAACTTCACCAAAGCAAAATCAAGCCAGGTACTTGCTTTGGCATATCTGTTTCCTAAATCTAATAAGTATTTCATAAGAATATTTTAGACAAAAAGAAAAACCGACTCCACGAACACTTATATGTCCCTGTCGGTTTTCTTAAAGCTTATGAGAAATTTTTGGATTGACTGGATTTAGATTTAAGCATAAACACAGTAGACCTTGTCAGCAATCAGTTCAGGGCGATAGAAGACAGTACCATTTTCTTTTTCAGTGTTATTTGACTGTAAACGGCCAATTACTACAACGTCACTGCCCTGTTCGATATTACGGGTTGCTTCTTCAGCAAGGGTATTAAAGCAAACAACCTTATAGGTATCAACAGGCGCATCTTCATCTTCTTTTCTGTAATTGCGTTTTACATCAAGCACTAAACTACAGTACTTATAGCCCTTATCAGATTCTGATAAGTCGGGTTTTGAAACGGCTTTGCCGATGATTTTAAATTCGTTCATATTCCTCCTTTCCATCTGTACCTATAAGATATCAAGGAGTACGAATCCAAAACTTTCAAAATTCAATCAAAATGTAATCATTTTCCACACGGCAAAATGTGGATAAGTGCATAGTTAGAGTAATCAAAAGCCTTATAAACCTGGATAATATCATCCATTGTGATCTCATTTATAATGTTGATATTTTCAAAATATTCCAGGCCATTTAAATAATCTCTGATAAAAGTTGTATTAAATCCTTCGATTTCATCAAAGACCTCAAAGGACTGACCGATATATCTGCGCTTAATCTGTGTAAGTATTTCTTCAGTAAACAAGTCTTTCTTTAACTCTTCATCAACAAGCTTTTTGATGAAGTCTTCATTAGACTCACAATAAAACATCAGATAGGCATAATCAGGGGCGAAATCCACCTCATAGCCAAAGTAATCATTGATAAGACCCTCATCAAGCCACTTCTGATAATTAGGATTTAAAGGCGTGAAATAAGCCTTTAAGAAGATATTTATACACCATTCCTTAAAAGCCACATCCCTGTCATCCTTAAAGTCTTGCCTTAGCTTGATAGCGTATAAGTGCTTAGCCTTGGCGATATCCATTTTAAAGCTGTATTCTTTTCTCTTAACCTCTAATGGTTCCTTCTTCAAGATATTAAGAGGCTTAGGTCTTTCCTTAAAATCCTTCTTAGCCTGATTAGCTCTAACGATATCAATAATCATATAAGGATCAAGTGGTGTAACCACACTAAGCACCATATTGGAAGGATGATAGTTTAAGCTGTAACACTCTTCAAGCTCTTCCTTGGTGATGGCTCTAACTGACTTTTCATCACCACCGATATCATATTTCAAAGGATATTCATGGTATAAAGAAGCATAAGTTTCATTAACCAGACGACTGTCAGCATTCTGCATATACATTGAAAGTTCTTCAACAATAATACCCTTTTCTTTTTCCACATTTTCTCTTGTTACTTCAAGATCCTGTACAAAGTCCAGTAAAAGATTTAAAGGTTCTTCAATTTCTCTATTGGTAGTAGAGAAATAATAGACAGTCTCGTTATAAGAAGTAAAGGCATTGACATTGCAACCCATATTGGAGAAAGTCGCAAAGATATTCTTATCCTCGGTTTCAAAAAGCTTGTGCTCCAGAAAGTGTGCCACACCCGGATTAAAGTGATATTCCTTGCCATCTAATGACTGATGAATATTTAAAGCTCCATAGGGTGTACCAAAGGCACAGGCCGTAGTCAGAAAATCCGGTTTATGGAAAACAATGACTTCAAGACCATTATCTAAAGTCTCGCGATAGAAGGTTTCATCAAAGAATTCTTTATAGATTTTCTGAATCATTTTTAACCCCCTCCAGCATATAAGTTAAGACATGTTTATATTCCTTAAAGACTCTTGAAACATCATCAACAGTCACCCTGCTTAACTCAGCAATATATTCATCAAAGTTGACATCAAAGTCATTTAAACGATTGGTATACAGATATTCAACATAGGCATCAAGATCATCATTAACTGATCTTACAGAATCAATCATCATGATACGGGCCATTTGTAAAAGTTCAGGATCATAGTCCTTATCAACTAAACGCTTAATCTGCTTGTTTACTTCGCTTACTACTGTATCCTTATTCTTACTGTTAATAGCGGTATGAATCTTAACCAGGCCCTCCTGTTTATAATCATAGACCGAAATGTAGTAACAAAGCGACAGTTTCTCTCTTACCTCATCAAATAATAAGGAAGTTGGTACGCCGCCCAGTAAGGCATTGCCCAAGAAAAAGGCATAGTAATCCTTAGACAGACGATTAAATGGTGTTGAATAAATGATATTCAAACAAGACTGAGATACTTCTTTTTCTTCAATGATTTCACCAAGATTATCAACGATTAAACTCTTATTATTTAAACAATAAGTCTTATCGGTTTTTAAAGTCTTCAGATAATCAATTAAAGTATCATCATAGTCACCAACTACATAAGTATGAAGTGAAAACTCCTTAAATAAGTCTTCATAAACCTTCTTTACATCATCTAAAGTGATTTTATCAATTTCTTCCATTGAAGGAAGACCATAAGACTTTAAGGCCTCTTCTTTTTCAGCAAGCAGTTCCATACTTCTGGCACTGGCCAGATAACTTGGCTTATCAAGCTTACGTGACAGGTAGTCCTTATGAACTTTCTTGTATTCCTGAAGCCTTTCTTCACTCAAGTAGACATTATTAAAGATTTCCTTAAAGTAGTCCACATACATATCTGTATCGACATCCTTTAAGAATTTAGGATTGATAAAAGTAAATTTGACAATGAATTCCATCAGATTGGCTTTACTCTTAATGGTTGAAGAAATACCTGGACCATAAAGATTATCCTTGGCCCTTAACATTTCTTCACGGGTCTTGTACTTAATAGAACTCTCACCCAAGAAATTAGCCAAGAGGTTTAAAGCCAGCTTTTCCTTACCGTTGTATTCCTTGGCAAAGCATAGAAAAAAGGAAATACTCTTGTATTTGCTGGTTTTGACTAAGCATAAATTGTCTTCATAAATATAATCTTGCATACTACTAAAACCTGAGAAAACAGCCTATCAGCTGTTTTCTTCTTTCTTTATAAATACTTCTCTTGGTTTAGAACCATTCGCATGGCCAATGATTCCGTTCTCTTCCAGCTGATCAATAATACGGGCAGAACGGTTATAGCCAATACCGAATTTTCTTTGAAGCAGTGATGTAGAAGCCTTTTGAGACTCTCTTACATATTCAACAACTTCATCATAGAGTGGGTCCTTTGTATTGCCACCCTCACCTGTAAAGGCGAAAGAACCCTCTTCATTTGCTCTAACAATTTCAAAATAACTGTCATCATATTCTGGATCGGCCTGTTTCTTGCAGAAATCAGTAATATTCTGGATTTCCTTATCAGTAACATAGCAGCCCTGAATTCTGATTGGGGCATTTTCACCCTGTGGCATATAAAGCATATCACCATTACCAAGCAGTTTTTCGGCACCAACTGAGTCCAGAATAGTACGAGAGTCAATTGATGAAGAAACCGCAAAAGAAATACGTGATGGGATATTTGATTTAATTAAACCAGTAATAACGTCAGTTGAAGGACGCTGTGTCGCAACAATCAGATGCATACCACAGGCTCTTGATAACTGCGTCAATCTTTGAATTGAAAGTTCGACATCCTTCTTGGCAACGGCCATTAAGTCTGCCAACTCATCAATAATGATGACTATATAAGGAAGCTTATACATCGGTGTATCGCCTTCCTTTAGATTTTCATTATGACTCTTTACCAGTTCATTGAAAGTTTTGATATCTCTAACGCCAACATCCGCAAACTTATCATAGCGGTCTTCCATGATTAATACCGCTTTTTTAAGCATAGTGCTGGCTAGACTTGTATCAGTAATTACCGGCCATAATAGATGTGGTACATCATGATATGGCGAGAATTCAACCTTTTTAGGATCAATCAGAACCATCTTCACATCATCAGGATTAGTTCTTAATAAATATGAAGTAATAATCGTATTAATACATACTGACTTACCAGAACCGGTAGCACCGGCAATTAATAAGTGTGGCATCTTATTTAATTCACAATATACTGGCTGACCTAATAAGTCCTTACCCAAGGTAAAGGCCAGTGGGCTCTTGGCAAATTTCTCAGGAACACTTTTAACCAGTTCTGACATTCTTACCATGACAGTTTCCGCATTAGGAATTTCGACACCAACCGCATTTCTGCCCGGGATTGGAGCTTCAATACGGATATCCTTAGCAGCCAGCTCCATCTTGATGTTGTCAGAGATGTTGTTGATACGACTGACCTTAACATTAGAATCCGGTCTAAGTTCAAACTTGGTAACACTAGGACCAATATGGGTGTCAATCAATTCCGTTTCAATACCGAAGTTATTTAAAACTTCAATCAGTTTCTTACCCTTTACTTCCGCACTGGTCTTATTGATAGTGCTTGGTTTACCAGAAACAGCTGCCAGTAAAGAGTGTGGTGGTAAACGATAATTGGCATTTCTACGAGGTCGAGGTTTTACAACCTTTGAATTATTATTATCTGTAATCTCTTCTTCATGAGCTACATTTTCTTCTTGAACAACAGGTTTTTTAGGAGCCAGATCATCATCGATGAAATACTTCTTAGAGAACTCAGACTCATTCTTAATATATTCAATCTTAGTCTGCTCATGAACTTCTTTAGTTGGTGTTGGCGCCTTTTCTTCATATAAGGCATTCATTTCCTCAGCCAGACGAAGTTTTCTTTCTTCCTCTTCCTGCTGCTTTCTTTCTCTTTCACGCTGAAGCTGAAGCTCGTATTGTCTTCTTTCTTCCTGGGCTCTTTCTCTTGCAGCCTGCAGTTTTCTGGCCTGTTCCTTAGTGGCGTTAATCATTGTGCGATATACGCCAAGTGGGACAATCATAATAGCTGCCAAAGTAAATAAGACAACCAGAACAATGATAGTACCAGTCTTTTCAAAGGCCATTACTGACAAGTAATACAGTAAGGCACCTAGAGCACCACCCATGTAGTTGGCATCGCTTTTAGCGATATTGACAATATTCTTAAGGGGTTCAATACAGATAGAAAGACTAAGTTCATTCTCTTTACTGTAAAGCAGGTAGGCCCCTAACAAAATAGTGGCAATGTTTAATAAAACAAAGCCAATATAGAACCAGTAATTAAATTTATACTTCCTGGAAAGGAAGACCTTGATAAAGGTTAAGACCAGTACGGTTAATAAGATAATAAAGCCATATGGTCCAAACAGCATTGCAATGGCATTGCTGGTGATAATACCAAAAAGGCCCATTCTGCCAATAGAAAAAACTATCAGCACAACAGCTACTATTAAGGTTATTAAGGCACCATAGTCAAATGCTTCTTCAATCGGTTTTAATTCTTCTTTTTTCTTCTTTCTCGCCATTATTCAGACTCCAAATTCACCTCAACAATGGCTGGTAAAATCATTGGACGTTTACCTGTACACTTTGCGACGTAAGCCGAAATCTTTTCCTTGGCTTCCATTCTTACTTTCATATTGTCGTAGCGATTGTCTTTTACCGCAACAGCAACGGTATCTACAAGTATATTTCCTATTTCAGCTAAAAGGTTTTCCGCATCCTTTAAGTAGATAACACCTCTACTTTGAACATCCGGACCACCAATCAGCGCCTTTGTCTTAAAATCAATTACAATACCAGCCACAATAGCACCATCAGTGCTTAATGTTTCTCTATCTTTTAGAACCATTCCGCTCACATTGGCAGAATCAGATCCATCAATCAGTATTTCTTCCAGTTCAATACTGTCATGTGTTGAAACCAGTTTTTCATTTTCAAAAGTCGCAAACTGACCGTTATCAAGAATAACGATCTTGTCTGGACGATAACCCATTTCCACAGCGGTATCCGCATTGTTGATTAACTGCGAATACTGACCCTTAATAGGCATATAGTATTTAGGTTTTACGACATAAAGCATCATCTTCAAGTCTTCACGTGAAGCATGCATTGACAAGATGTCTTTCTTATTAAATTTAACAATCTTGACATCAGCCTTATATAAGTCGTTTTCCATAGCAGTAGCTTCTTTTTCAGTACCAGGTACAACTGGGGAAGCAATCACCACTAAGTCAGTCTTCTTTAATTCAATCAGACGGTCTTCACCAATCGCAATATTATTTAAACGCTTAAAGACACGCTTACCAGAACCAGAAACAACACAAATGATATTAGTCATATCATTAGAAAACTCTTTATGAGTAACAATTGTATTAGCTGGAATCTTATAGTAACCTAAGTCATCAACGTGTTTAAGCAGTTTTAAATGGTTTTCATCATAGAAGAAAACCTTGCGCTTATACTTTTTAGCCAAGTCCAGAATTTCAATAATACGATATAAATTCTGACGGTATAAAGTGACAATCATACGTTCATCCAGATTGTCGATATATGTTTCAATATGGTCAGTAATCTTATGCTTAGGAGCGGTGTAATTAGCTCTGTTTGCCCCTACTGATTCTGTCATCAGACATAAGACATCTCTTTCACCAATCTTAGACATAATGCGCATATTCATCGCAAAAGCTTCCTTAGATAGGTCGTAGTCAATTATAAATTCTGGGATATAGACAACAGCACCCTGGTCAGTCTCAAAAATCAGACCTACACCATCAGCCATTGACATCACTACCGGGAAGGTATGAATCAAATGACCATGAATCTTTAATTCACCTTCTCTACGGATTACATTTATTCGCTTTTTACTTGATTTAGGAAGTTCATCTTCAATGATTTTCGCTGTTAAAGCCGTAGCATAAACATCGAAGTCTGCCTCCTTTAATATATGACCCAGAGCCATCATTACATCATCATGGGCGTGAGTGATGAAAATGCCTCTAACGCGATCTTTATTTTCAATTAAATAACTAAAGTCAGGAATTATATATTCAACACCCAACTGCTGGTTATCAGGGTATTTTAGTCCTGCATCGACCACAAAAATATCATCATCTATTTCGATACAGTACATGTTTTTTCCATCTTCATCAAGGCCACCTAAAGCCATTAGACGAACTTTTTCCATGTATTATATTCCTCCATAAAAATTCATACTTATTATAGAAAAAAAGACTTGCTTATTCAATAAAACAAGTCTTAAGAATTTAACTTTGAAAATGAGGCAAAAAAGTAGATTACATCGATTAATAAACATAGAATTGCCAGGTAACCAAAGACCTTTAACAAGGTCATAATCATTAGTCCTAAGAATACAAAGAATAATCCAATCAAGCCATATAAAATGGTAACTCTTTTATATTCTCTATCAGTATCAACCTGCTTTTGTTCCTCTTCACTTAGATTCAGATAGAAAGAAGAATAAATAGGTCCTTCTTTCTTTCTGGTCATATTGGCATATGACAAGAGAAGATAAGCTACAATCATTGAGCTTACTCCCATAAAGATCTGCCAAAGTTCCATTAAAGTTCAACCTTGGAAACCATCTTGCCCTTTAAAGAGAAAGACATGGCTTCTTCAATTTCCACCATAACAAGATCGCCAACCTTAACATCATCACCAGTAAAGTTAACCAGCTTATTTTCAACTGTATAACCAGAATAAGCATTGGCATTCTTTTTAGAAATACCATCAACCAGTACTTCTACTGTCTGACCCTTGAACTTCTGCATAGATTCATTAGCCCACTTGGCTACATGCTGATTTAATTCTTGTAAACGAGCTTCCTTAACTTCTCTAGGTGTAAGATCTTCCATACGGGCAGCAGGCGTACCACTTCTTTTTGAATAGATGAAAGTAAAGGCATTATCATACTTACAATAGTCAACCATATCCAGGGTATCCTTAAAGTCTTCATCAGTTTCATTAGGGAAACCAACAATGATATCAGTTGTAAAGGCATAGTGAGGCACAGCCTTTTTAATCTTATCAAACAGTTCCTTATAGCTTTCCTTAGTATAATGTCTGTTCATTAGCTTTAAGACATCATTAGAACCACTCTGTACTGGTAAATGTAAGTATGGACAAACATTCTCATTACGAGCTAAACAATCAATCATCTTATCAGTAAAGCCCCAAGGATTACTTGTCACAAAACGGATTCTTCTAATACCAGTCTTAGCTACTTCATCCAAAAGATCAGCAAAGTCATAGCCAAGCTTTAAATCACGGCCATAGTCATTGACATTCTGTCCAAGTAAACAGATTTCAACATAGCCTTCTTCTTTTAGCTGTTTAACTTCCTTAACAACATCTTCAAGTAGTCTACTTCTTTCCTTACCTCTTGTATAAGGAACAATGCAATAAGTACAGAAGTTATCGCAGCCATACATAATATTTACCCAGGCCTTATGTGAGGCAAATCTTGTTACTGGTACTTCTTCAATAACTTCACCCTGCTTGGAATAAACTTCAACCGCTCTTTTCTTGTTAGCGGTTAAGACATCATTGATCAGCTTAGGTAAAGAAGTGATATTGTGGGTACCAAAGATGATATCAACCTGGTGGTATTTAGAAAGAATTTCTTCAACAGTCTTTTCTTCTTGAGCCATACAGCCACAAATACCAATCAGCATTGATGGTTTTTCTCTTTTTAGTCTCTTTAAGGCACCAATTTCACCAAAGACCTTATCTTCTGCGCCCTCTCTTACAGCACAGGTATTAATAAGGACTAAATCAGCCTCAGTTTCATCTTTTGCCGGACTATAAGACATATCTTCCAAAAGACCAGCAATAGATTCAGAGTCACGCTGATTAGCCTGACAGCCATGAGTCTTGATAAAGTATTTCTTATCAGCACCAAGAGTTTTATATTCATCACTTATTTCAAAAATGACTTTTTTAGTTTCACCAGTACGATTGCTGGCAAGTTTTAAATCAGGTAATTTATAATCTTTTTTCATACGAAATAATTTTACAGGAAGGCATAAAAAAAACCAAGTTTGCACTTGGTTTAATTTTTTTCTACTAATTATTGAGAAATAGCGCCTACTGGGCATGTACCCATACAAGCACAGCAGTCAACACAAGTATCTTCTACAACTTCACACTTACCTTCAGCGTTTAAGTTTAAAGAGCTTGTTGGACATACACCTGTGCACGCACCACAACCGATGCAAGCATCTGCATTTACCTTAACTGGCATGATTATCTCCTCCTTTATCAAGATTTATTATAGTCTTAATAATTTCATTTCTCAATAAGACAGATGTGCTTTTGTGTATATTACAATAGAGGTGAAAGGAAAACTATTATGAAAAAAATAATAATATGTTTATGTCTCTTATTGTCCTTTAGCGGCTGTTCCAAAAAAGAAAAAGAACAAGTCACTATTCCCGATATTGAATTAAAAGAACCATTTAATGAAGAAAAGATATTAAACAGTCTAATCGGAAACTGGGAATATGACACTTATAAAGTTCTAAGCGATAAAAGCGGCAACAGCTTCTATTCAGCTGGTCTATTAATAAGTGATGACTATAAGGGTGAACTTACCCTTTCTGGCGATCTTGACTATGTCTATGAACCAGAACTTAGCTTAAGAGTTCATGAAGGTGATCTGATGAAAGAATATGGCAATGATACCTGGTACTTTAGTCTTGATGGATCAATGTCCCTGGCTGGCAATGAATTTGTGGGAACAGTAGTTGAAGAAACCATGATTCTAAAATGCGATATCTATCAGATGAAAGATATGGAAAGTGACTTGGAAAAATCGGTTGTCATGTATCTAAGCAAGTATGAACATACAAGTTTCCAGGCTCCTATTTATGACGCCATGGAAAGTATGCCTGAGGAACTTGTGAACGACTTAAATAACAGTGACCTTTCCGCTTATGCCCTGGCTCTTATCTATGCCAATCCAAGTGAAGAAGTAAGAAGTCATCATATTGACGAATTGGATCTGGAAGACAGTGATGAATATGTACTGATTGTTCCAATTCAAAAGAACACTCACATTAAAGTCTATAGTGGTGAATATGACGGCAACAATGAAAGTCCGGTTGGCTTTACCAATATTAATGAAGAATACTTTAAAGTGCTGGATGCTGGTGAAGGATTATTAATTAAAACAAATATCCCAGAAGGTATGCCATCTTACTACATTGAATTTGAAAACATTGATGGCTATGCCTATTGGATACTAAGCTATCCTGGTGAATCCAACCCATATCTATTAAAAAGTGAATAAAGGACAAGCTACCAACTTGTCCTTTTAAAATGCTTAGAATTTTCTTGAACCACCGGTGTGTCTTACACCACTTGAAGATTTAAAGCTGCCAGAAGAACCTCCTGAAGAAGATTTACTTGAACTTATCTTTACCCTGGATACAGTGTTATATAACTTGATATCACCGCTTCTGAATACTCTAAAATCGCTAGGATTTATATATTCATGAGCGTTTTCCTGTTTTCTTTCACTCTTTAACTGGCTCTTTAAACTGCCCTTTTTAATAAGACCAGCAATACCAGCAATTACTGTCGAAGAACCTAGAATTGTCATGATCTTAGTCTTAATAACTGACTGTTCAGAGAACTTGTTTGAATTGTTGAAGACATAATCAACACCTGATAGCAGGTCTTCTACAGCCGCACTGTATTGACCATTAGACAGATAAGTACCTACATAGTTATCCAAAAGATAATCAATAGCTCTGGCATTTAATTCTCTATCCTGTATATCACCCGAAGAAACAATAGCGTAATCACGGGTATAGAAATTTACATAAAGGATTAAGCCTTCCTTACTGAAACCACCATAATCATAATAATCAGCAGCCGCTACTCTGGCTTCCTTATAGCCGATATCCTCTGCTGTATAGACAACAACGATATCGATGCCATATTTCTTGGAATAAGCTTCCAGTTCACTGTTTAGTACTTCTTCCTCGTAATCATTTACCAGATCTACTTCATCATAAAACAGTCTGGTCTTCGCTGAAACATTAGCTGTTAATAGAAGTGAGCAGAACAAGACGCATAAAATTGTTAAAAATCTTTTCATACACCCTCCTATAAAACAAACATAAGAGCGCTCATAATAAGAGCAGCAATCACAAAGAATAAGAAGAAAGTTGAAATAAAACTCTTAGACAGTTTTGAACTGTCGGCTGGTAAATCACCAACTATCTTGCCAGTCTGGCCATTCATGGCGAAAGTATAAACTTTTCCTTCATACTTGGCTGAATAGATATAAACAGGCAATAAAGAATAGTAGCGATCACCTTCTTTTAAACGAACACTTGCGGAATCAAGAGTAAAAGACTGATAGCCAGTAAGTGAAGAAGTCATAGCTCTAATAACAGAATTTTTGATTCTTTCATTTACTCTTTTTACAGCCTCTTCAGGATCATCATCATACTTATCAGCCATAAAGCCAGATAGATAAGCGGTATTAAAGTCAACGGCCTTCTGATAATTAAAAGGTTCCAAAGACTCTAATAGGGTATTATCCAGCTTGATGCTGGCATCAACCGGAATCTTATCAAAACTGATATGGGCATCACGATAAGCATAATAGTGTTCAGTGACCGTAACATTGTAGTCACCTTCTCTAAATGTATGAGAACGTGTAGCCTTAAAGCGGGCTGAACCATCAGATTTCGCATCAAATAGCCAGTAAGGTACATACATGCCCTGTATCTTTTCTAAGACTCTGGCTGGCTTAAAGTCATCAGGTAAAGCCTTTTTAGAATTTAAGAATTCGGCAAACTTGGTCTTGGCATCCTCTTTGGATAAAGTGAATGGGACAATTAAGTCCGGCTTCAGCATGCCGTCAAATTCCGTTGGCGAAATAACAGAGTTACCGCAATATGGACAAACGGCAGCACCTAAAGTGCTATCGCCACTTACAGCACCTCCACAAGATGGACAGACATAAGTCTTCATGCCTGTGCCATCCAGATTAGTATTATTTAATTCACCCCAATTGTATTCATCACTTTGAGTTGTCGAAATGATGTCATTATATTCATTCAGGGCTGAGATTTCATATTCAGTGCGACAATGCTGGCAAACCAGATTACCTTTAGTCGCATCAAAGGGAATGCTGGCACCACAGTTGGGACACTTGTAGCCAACAATATTAGTCATTAAAGCTTAGCTCCGCACTTTGAACAGAAAGCAGCACCAGGTGCTACTTCAGCGCCACACTTAGGGCAGAAACCGCCAGCTTCTGGTTTCTTAGAACCACATTTTGGACAGAAAGCATCAGTATTAACTGAACCACATGAACATGTCCAAGTTGGACCATTAGCTGCAGGAGCACTTGCTCTATTAGCTTGAGCAGCAGCTAAAGCCTGGCCAATTTCATCGCCAGCTGCGCCATTTGCCATATTTAAATTCATAAAGCCTACACCAGCACCAGCCGCATTATTAGCTGCATCTCTCATTGCATCAGCCTTGGCAGCTGCTAAGTTGGCAGCTATCATAGCTGGATCCTTCATTACAGCAGCACGCTGTAAAGCCTTGATGTAGTCTTCATCTTCCTTAGATAAAGAAATAGAGTTGATACCAAATGAAACAATCTTGATACCGCGAAGTTCAGTCCATTTATTTGATAGTAATTCATTTAAAGTATCAGCAAGTTCCATAGTATGAGAAGGAACTTCAGAATATCTGACACCCTTAGCTGCAATAGCTGAGAAAGCCTGACCCATTACAGTTAAAAGTTCAGTACGCATCATACCTTCAAGGTTATCCTTAGTGAACGCATCGCTCTGATTACCTGAAACATTCTTAAAGAAATTAAGTGGATTTACAACCTTGAATGAGTATTCACCATTGCAACGAACGCTTGCTTCTAGATCTAGACCGATATTAGGATCAACTACTCTAAATGGAATAGCTGTTGGTGTGCCATAAAGGTTACCAACGATTTCTTTGGTATTTACATAGTAGATTCTTTGTGATTTAGCAGCTACACCACCATAAGTGAAACGGCCAACCATTTCAGAGAAAGTTGCACCTAGACCTGAAAGACCACCATCGAAAATACTAGGTGACTTAGTAGTATCAAATGTATACATACCAGGTTCAGCAGCTACTTCTAAGATCTGGCCTTCATCAACGATGATTGCACACTGGCCATCCGCAACAACGATACCAGAGCCATTAGTAATGACATCAGGGTCACCAAATAAGCCCTTAGAGCCCTTCTTAACACCCTTTTGAACTAAAACATTATTATTTAATGAATCGCAGACAAAATAGTCCTTCCATGTATCCGCAACAGTACTTGAAAAAGCACCAACGGCAGCTTGAATTAAGCCCATAATTATTACCTCCTAATTAGTAATTTAGTTACCCTAATTTTACAACATATCCCAAGTTCATAAAAACTCTAATGCTTCAAAATGAAAGAACTGCCTTTTTCTTTTCATTAAATATGACGATATGTAATTTATATGAAACAGAATACACAATTCTGTCCCACAAAAAAAGGACTCGTTTGAGTCCTTAATATATATTAGTCTTTTTTACGGATATCTAAGCCTAAGAAGTCTAGCTGATCAGCATCGACATTACTTGGTGCATCAGACATCAGGCACATAGCACTTGCTGTCTTAGGGAAGGCAACTACATCCTTGATGTTGTCGGTATTGCTTAAGATCATAATAAGTCTTTCTAAGCCGATACCAACACCACAGTGTGGAGGAGCACCATATTCAAAGGCTTCAAGGAAGAAACCGAATCTTTCCTTAGCCTTTTCAGGAGTGATTTCCAATGCTTCAAAGACCTTAGCCTGTAAGTCCTTATTATGGATTCTTACAGAACCAGATAATAATTCATAGCCATTTAATACCAGGTCATAAGCTCTTGAATAGCAGTTAGCCTTATCAGTCATCAGCTTATCCATATCTTCTTTTCTAGGAGAAGTGAATGGGTGGTGAGCAGCCATGAAACGGCCTTCTTCTTCTGAATATTCATACATTGGGAATTCAGTAATCCAGGCAAAAGCGAATGAATCCTTATTGATTAAGCCAAGTTCATTACCAAGCTTAGTTCTAAGTGCACCTAAAGCTACATCAGCAATCTTCTTGTCATCTGCAATCATGAAGACGATATCACCATCATTCATGTTTAATCTTTCCTTGATAGAATTCTTTTCTTCATCAGTTAAGGCGTTGTTTAAAGAACCAGCGAAAGCACCATTATCAAGCTTTAGATAAGCTAAAGCCTTAGCCTTGTATACCTTAACAAATTCAGTTAACTTATCGATATCCTTTCTAGAGAAAGAATGACCATTAATAACTAAAGCCTTGATGATACCACCATTTGCGATAACATCCTTGAAGATCTTAAATTCAGTATTGGCGAATAAGTCAGTAATAGTATTTAACTTGTTGTCAAATCTTAAATCTGGCTTATCAGAACCATAGTATTCCATCGCATCAACATACTTGATACGTCTGAATTCCAGGTTATCAATACCCTTAACTTCCTTGAAGATATTAGTCATTACTTCTTCAACAACAGCCTGGATATCTTCTTCTTCGGCGAAAGACATTTCGATATCGATCTGAGTGAATTCTGGCTGTCTGTCAGCTCTTAAGTCTTCATCACGGAAACATCTTGCTACCTGGAAGTATCTATCCATACCACCGATCATTAATAACTGCTTATAGATCTGTGGAGACTGTGGTAAAGCATAGAAACGGCCGTTGTATAAACGTGAAGGAACAAGATAGTCTCTGGCACCTTCTGGAGTTGACTTAGAAAGAATTGGTGTTTCTACTTCAACGAATTCCTTATTATGAAGAGTTTCTCTAACAATTCTTGTTACCTTATCTCTAAGGATCAGTTTTTCCTTGATAGGATTTCTTCTGATATCAAGGTAACGGTATTTTAAACGGATATCTTCAAGAGCATCTGTTTCATCCGCAATAATCATTGGTGTAGTCTTAGCTGTTGATAATACTTCTACTTCTGTAGCTAAAACTTCGATTTCACCAGTAGCCAGCTTGTTGTTTGGAACTTCCTTAACAGCTACTGTACCCTTTACAGTAATTACATATTCATTTCTGATATCCTTTACTAAATCAGAATGAGCTTCATCAAAAGTAATCTGTGTAATGCCATATCTGTCTCTTAAATCGATGAAAACGATAGAACCAAGATTTCTTCTTTTAGCTACCCAACCAGAAAGAGTAACACTCTTGCCAGCATCTTCTTTTCTTAATTCACCTAAAGTATGAGTTCTTAACATTTATTTGCCCTCCATGTAGTTTAATAAGTCAGCAAACTTAATTACTTCCTGACTTCTGTCCTTTGTATTCTTAATAGTAACTGTTTCGTTATTCACTTCATCTTCGCCGATGATAATGACATATTCAGCACCCTTTCTCTCACTTGACTTAAACTGTGACTTCATAGAACGATCATAGTAGTTTAATTCAACTGTATAGAAAGCCTTTCTTAAAGTTTCTGCCACCTTGAAAGCGTAGTTACTAGACTTAGACATATCGATGATGTAGAAGTCTACCACATCTTCAATTGGTGCTAAGGCATCTTCAGCCTTGGCTAAGATCATCAGTCTTTCTAAACCAATCGCAAAGCCGATACCGGAAATGCTAGGACCACCAAGTTCTTCAACCAGGTTGTCATATCTGCCGCCACCAAAGACAGTAGCTTGTGAACCAGCATCTTCATGAGTTGAAACCACTTCAAAGACAGTATCTGTATAGTAATCCAAACCTCTAACCAGTCTATCATCAACGATATATGGGATTTCCATAGTATCCAGATATGACTTAACTTTTTCAAAATATTCCTTAGCTTCAGCAGTCAGATAATCTTCCATCTTAGGTGCATTCTTCACAAAATCGTTTTCTCTATCAATCTTGCAGTCAAGAATTCTTAATGGATTCTTTTCCAAACGCTTCTTGCAGTCTTCACATAAAGAATCCTTATATTGAGCAAAGTATTCGCTTAGTGCCTTAGAATAAGCCACACGACTGCTTGAATCACCAAGAGTATTGATTAAAACCTTAATATTTTTAAGACCAACCAGTTTGATGTAGTTATAGCCTAAAGAAATAACTTCCGCATCGATCATTGGTGACTTTTCACCAATACATTCAATTCCCATCTGGGTAAACTGTCTCTGTCTGCCCTTTTGTGGTCTTTCGTGTCTGAACATTTCTTCAATATATGCCAGCTTTAATGGAAGTTCATTAGCGGCATACATCTTGTTCTGAACAACACTTCTAACAATACCAGCTGTACCCTCAGGTCTTAAAGTTAATGAATCCTTGCCATTTGGCGAGAAAGTATACATTTCCTTAGTAACCATATCACTGGTATCATTTTCTTTCGCAAAGACACCTGTATATTCAAAGACTGGAGTCTTCATTTCCTTGTAACCATATAGTTCCAAAGTTAGTCTGAATGAATCTTCTAAATCTTCAACATTTTTTAATTCATCAGGTAAAAAATCATAAGTTCCTTTTACTGTCTGATACATTGATTCCTCCTAAATAAAAAAGGCAGCACAAGGGCGTTAATACGCGGTACCACCTTATTTTCTTACTTAAACTCTTAACGCGAGCTACGTCTACTTTTAATAGAGTCTCGAGAACGTCCCTTACAGTTCTTATTGAAGGCTTGCACCAGACCCTTCTCGCTTTAAATAATACCTGTAATTCTTTCCTTCATTGACACTAGTATTCTACACTTATTTAACAGCTCTTTCAACCGAGATGACGCTGTTAACCTTGCGTAAATTAGCCATAATTGTATTTAAATGCTCAACATCATTAACACTCAGTGTTAAAGAAGCTGTAGCGGTTAAATCCTCCTGATTTACCGAAATATTTACTGACAGCATATTAGCCTTAAACTGCGAAATGCAGGTAATCAAATCTGTCAAAAGATAAGCTCTATCCTTAGAGAAAATCTTGATATTAGCTTCAAACTTGTGTTCTGGCTTAATTTCATCCCATTCAACACTGATCAGTCTTGATTTTTCCTTTAAGATATTTGGACAATCAGCACGGTGAACCTTAATACCCTGGCCCTTGGTTACATAACCAATGATTTCATCGCCATATATTGGTGCACAACATGGAGCCAGATTTATCTTCATACCAGTGATACCCTTAACAGTAACACCAGACTTGGAAGTTTCATGAGCTGCCTTTGACTTTGACTTATTCTTTTCAACAATCTGCTGCAATAAGTCTTCATCAAGTTCCTTCTTGCCCAGCTTAACCAGTTTTTCAATAACGCTGGAAGTCGATAAAGACTTCTTGGCAATTGAATACATGAAATCAAGATAAGTTGGTGTTCTAAAGAAATTAAACAGCTTTTCCAGCTTTTCCTTGTCAAAGTATTCTTCAACATCAACACCACGCTTAATCATGTCCTGCTTAAGCATTTCTTCACCAGTCTTGACTAAAGTTTCCTTTTCTTCCTGTTCCTTTTTCTGGAAGTAAAGACGAATCTTATTCTTGGCACCGGTCGTCTTGACGATCTTTAACCAGTCCTCACTTGGGGTTGAATTCTTGTTGGTTCTGATTTCCACGACATCACCAGTCTTTAAAACAGTACTTAGTGGAACTAAGGCGCCATTGACGATGGCACCAACTGTTGTATGACCAACTTCCGTATGGATACGATAAGCAAAGTCGATTGGATTTGAACCAACCGGCAAGTCAATTACTCGACCCTTTGGCGTCATACAATAGACATTCGCATTGAAGACATCACCAATAACGGTATCCATATAGTTTGATGCGTTATCCAGTTCATCTTCCTTGAAGGCCTTTAACCAATCCAGTTCCTTGACGATTTCTTTCTGTTCAAGGTGAGAATCATAATTACCTTCCTTGTAGGCCCAATGGGCCGCAACACCCTTTTCGGCAACCTGATCCATTTCTTCAGTACGAATCTGAATTTCATAGATTCGGCCATCATTGCCGACAATAGTTGTATGTAAAGAACGGTACATGTTCATCTTAGGTACCGCAATATAGTCTTTTAAACGACCCGGTATTGGTCTATAGGTAGCGTGAATATATCCCAGAATTTCATAACAGTTTAATTCAGTCTGAGTAATAATACGAATAGCCAGAAGGTCTAAAATCTCTTCAAATCGCTTGCCCTTTTGCACCATTTTCTTATTAATTGAATATAAGTGCTTAGAACGGCCAAAGATGCGATATGGCAGATTATGCTCAGTCAAAAGCTTTGAAATATCATCAATCATCTGATTGACCTGAAGGTCTCTTTCAGACTTCTTGTTTTCAACAAGCTTGGCTATTTCACGATACTTTTCATTATCAAGATAATAGAAACACAGATCTTCCAGTTCATTTTTGATTTCCGCCAAACCCAAACGATGGGCAATTGGCGCATAAACTTCCAGTGTTTCCTTGGCGATACGCTTCTGTTTTTCTGGACGCATAAATTCCAGCGTACGCATATTATGCAGTCTATCGCAAAGCTTAACCAGAATGACACGGATATCCTTGGCCATAGCCATTAGAATCTTACGATGGTTGGCTGCCTGATATTCCTTTTCATCAGCAAATTTAAGATTACCAATCTTGGTTACCGCTTCAACAATCATATAGATTTCCATGCCGTAGATGGAAATAAATTCTTCGCCCGTTACATCACAATCTTCAATGACATCATGAAGTAAACCGGCACAGATAGTGCTAGGACCTACATGCAGTTTTGCCAGTTCATAGGCAACAGCCTGAATGTGAACAAAGTATGGTTCACCACTCTTTCTAAACTGACCTTCATGCTTTTCCTTGGCATAGTTATAAGCCTTTTCAATCAACGCCAAAGAGTCCTCCTTTTTAATGTAGGACTTGATTTGTTCTTCAAACATTTCTTTAGTTAATTCGACGTTTTTCATAAGCTTATAAGCAAAAAAATCGAAGCCCAGCTTCGATTATTAATAATTCATTAAAGCTGTAACCTTGTAGCCAGCTAACTTTTCTCTACCCTTTAGAGCGTCAAGTTCGATAGCGAAGGCACAACCCACAACTTCACCGCCAAGATCTTCAACAATCTTGATAGCAGCTTCAACTGTACCACCTGTAGCCAGTAAGTCATCTACGATAACTACTTTCTGACCAGGTTTGATTGCGTCCTTGTGCATATGAAGTTCATTTGAACCATATTCAAGGTCATATTTATAGCTAACTGTTTCTCTTGGAAGCTTGCCAGGTTTTCTTACTGGAACAAAGCCAATGCCAAGTTCAGTTGCGACAGGACAACCAAAAATGAAACCTCTAGATTCTGGTCCAACAACCAGGTCAGCACCTGCTTCTTTAGCGAATTCAGCTAATTGTCTGATAGCTTCTTTAAAGGCTGCACCATCATTTAACAATGGTGTTACATCTCTAAATAAGATACCTTCACTTGGAAAATCAGGAATGCTTGCGATATAGTCCTTTAAGTTCATTTTTTGTCTCCTTAATTAATAAAAAATATGTATATATTATATGCCTATTAAATTAAATCTTCAATTACAAAACTATAGGCATTTTTGCGATATTTATCCTTCTTGAAATAGCCTATCATATCTTTAAAAATCAGCTTATTGTGGTCTTCATTAAAACTGATGGCCGCAATATTATTTGTAAGATTATATTTAGGATATTTATTAGCCATTAGTTTCTTATCAAAGTAAGAAACAGAGTTTAAACGGATTAGTGGTTCCTTTAGGTCTCTACCAAATGGTTCAAGACTTTCAATAGTTTCTAAAAGTCTATCATCCAGATCTTCAATATCCATTTCAATCACATCAACACAAAGTTCTTCAACCTTTAGTTCATGAGTATCAATATAGTCGAGAAGCTTTTTATAGTTTTCTTCTTTGAGACTCAAACCACAGGCCTGACCATGACCACCAAAGGTATCGAAGATATCCTTAATACCACTTAGATATTCATGAATATTAATAGATTCAGGACTTCTGCCTGATCCTTTAAGTATTCCTTCACTTACCGTAAAGACCAGCACCGGTCTTTGATATTTACTTAAAAGTCTATTGGCAATAAGTCCACACAGTCCTTCTTTTACAAACTGACTTTTAACGATAATAATTTTCTTTGATTCATCAATCTGTTCAGCAATGATTTTAAGCTCATTTTCGGTTTCTTTTTTTCTTTCATCATTGACATCATTGATTGCCTTAATTGAGCTAAGACATACCTTTTTATCGCTCAAAAAGTACTTAACAAGGGCATTGGGATTATTATCCATTCTGCTGATGGCATTAATTTTAGGAATGACATTGAATGATAAAGATTCATAAGAGATATCATTGCCATTTAAAAGCTTTATCTGATAGATATCTTCTTTTCTCAAGATGTCTATCATCTGTTTTAAAAGGAAACGGTTATAGTTTAAGACTCCTACCATATCTGATAAGGTACTTAAACCACCTAGAACCTTGCTTAGAGAATCATCATAGAAGTATGAGGCAAATAAAGATGATAGACCACCTGCTGAAAGATTATTGAAATCTTTATCTAAAATATTGGGATGAATAAAGCCAAAGCAGTCAGGTTCATTTTCATACTCATGGTGATCAATAATTAAAGTTTTAATGCCATTGTCCTTAGCCTTTTTTAAAGCCCCATGAGCCACAATCCCATTATCAACAGTAAGAATTACCCCAAAGCCATTTTTGATAGCCACATCAACGATATTTTCGTTTAAGCCATAACCATCCTTGGTTCTAGAAGGAATATAGAAGTTATGATTTATCTTTAAATATTCCAAGAGCTTTTTAATGATGACAGTTGAACAGATACCATCACAATCATAATCCCCTACCAGTAAAAACTTTTCAGCTCTTAGACTAATCAGTTTATCCTTAAAATCTAAAATTGGCTTTTGCGTCTTTTCATTAAGAAAAGAAGATACCTCAATATCTTCTTTTAATACTTTATTAATTTTTAAGAATTCTTCTAAGAAGTTTCCTCTGTGATTTATATATTCCATTAAACTAAAGCAATTATAACACCTAATACTACACAGATTGCAGTAACAAGATAAAATCTCTTAACGACAGTTGTTTCCTTTAAACCCTTTAAAACAAAGGCATAGTGAATTGGTGTATAAGAGAAAACTCTTCTCTTGAACAGCTTTACACAAGATAACTGCAGACATACGCAAAACATTTCACCCAGGAAAACACCACCAATAAGTAATAAAGCGATTTCTGCATTAGTAATTAAGGCAATAGCGGAAAATAAGCCACCTAGAGCCAAAGAACCAGAATCACCCATAAAGATCTTAGCTGGGAAGTGATTATAGTATAAATAACCAATAAGGCCACCCACAATACAAGAACTTAAGATAAAGACATTGTATTGGCCCTTAACAAATAAGACAATCATAAAGCCCAGTAAGCTGATCAAAGAAACACCAGCACATAAACCATCCATGCCATCGGTAAAGTTTACCGCATTAGCTTCACCCAGGAACATTAAGATGATTAATGGTAAGTAGATAAACCATTTTAAATCAATAGTGTTATGAATAAATGGAACATCAATCTTAAAGCTTAAGGTACTTCTAAAGATGATGAAGACTAAAATCGCAAAAACAAATTCCATCAAAAGCTTAACTTTTGGTGATAAGCCTTCATTATTCTTTCTGATGATGATTAAAAAGTCATCAAGAAATCCAACAACACAGAACAAGACATATGAAGTCACTACCATCATCGCTGCCGGATCTTTTAGAGCCTTTGAATTGATAATGATAAAGACAATTACCGGTAATACCACAAAAAGCAGTCCACCCATAATTGGCGTCTTAGCCTTGGCCTTGTATTCATCTAAGGCATATTCACTTACTTCCTGGTTAATATTGTGATTCTTTAGTGCCTTAATATATGGAGGCATTAAAAAGAAAACAGCCAGGAAAGAAAGAATTAAGCCAATAAGTGCTATTAAATAAAAATCCATAATTTATTCTCCCGTATCTTTTACTGGTACTGAGACATCAATATTACTCTCAATCTGTTCAAAATTTACAATTACTTCGGTATTTTCATCAGCCAAAGAACCCTTAGGTAAAGATTGACTGGCAGCTACACCATAGCCATTTAAAGTTATTGGCACATTGGAAATATTCCAGAATTCCATAACTTCTTTTCTGGTCCAGCCAGTAAAGTCAGGAATAATAATACCATTTCCCCCACTAAAGACAAAAGCCTTTCCATGTGAATAAACGATATCACCCTTTTCTGGTAACTGTTTATAGACCTTATCACCATTACCGACTTCTATGACATCAAGCTTATATTCATTACTTAAAACTTCTTTAGCTTCATTTAAGTCCATACCAATCACATCAGGCATTTCCTGTTTAACAATTGGATCGCTGATTTGAGCATCTGATGGATTATAGCCTACTTCAGTCAGAATAGCTACACGCTTAATCAGATCCTTGATAGGAGTTGAATAAGTATGATTGTAGTAGTTATAAGGAGAGACATAAGCGAAGTAAATCATATACTGTGGCTTATCAGCTGGGAAAGCCAGCATAACTGAAGTGATGGAATCATTTGAGTTATAGCCTGAACCTTCAACGATTTCTGATGTACCGGTCTTAGCCATGATATTGACTTCATCAACCGCATAGTACTTGGCAGTACCAACTTTATCGCTTACTACTCTTTCTAAAAGAGCCTGCATTTGCTTGGCTGTTGATTCCTTGATAGGTGTACCAACAACTGTTCTCTGTCCCTGATAAACAACTTCCTTATTATCAGTATCAACAATCTTATCAATATAGTAAGGCTTCAGCATTTCACCATTGCCAAAGATCGAAGTATAAGCCTGTAACAGCTGAAGCATGGTTACACTGGAACCCTGACCATAGGTCAAAGCCAGCTTTTCACTTGGCCAGGTATAGTTTTTATAGCCTGGTGCTTCCGCGATGCCGTCACTATCAACAGTCTTAAAGAAACCAAACTTATCCAGATATTCTGAGAAAGTATCAACACCGACATAGTCAGTTAATAAGGTAGCGGTCGCAACGTTACTTGAATAGATTAGACCATAGTCCAAGGGAATAGTTCCCCAAGACTTACCAGCTGCATTGGAAATACAGCCATAGCTTGGTGAACCATAAACACGATATGGTCGAGAACCCTTGGCATAGTAACAGAAAGCTTCGGAATTAAAAGTTGTATCGCCATTATAGTTGCCGATATCCATAGCTGTTGCATAGATAAAGGCCTTCATAACTGAACCTGGTTCATATGGAACCTGTGAACCCATGTTCATGTAGTCTTCGATATCTAATGTATTTGGATTAAATGAAGGAGTCTGGCCCCAGGCCTTAATCTTACCGGTATCAATTTCTACAACCGCACCCCAGGCCTTAGAGGCATTATTTTGACTTTCTACATCATCAAAGGCTGTTTCCAGGGCCTGCTGTATTGATGAATCAATAGTTGTATAGATTTCAAAACCATTATCAGCCGGCGTAATATCTTCATACATGCCGGTTAGAATATAACCATTCTTATCCTGCTGGTAGATATGTTTGCCATCAGTACCACTTAATTCTTCATTTAAGTAGTTTTCCAGGCCCATCTTACCAACCAGCTTGCCGTTTTCATCACTCTGGGCAAAGCCAATTAAATAAGGAGCAAACGCATCCCCCTGTGGGTAGATTCTTTTATTAGATTCCTTAAAACCAATACCATGAATATTTGGATAACTTAAGATGGCATCCACTGTTTCCTCAGAAAGGTTTCTTCCACCAAGACCCAGTTCAGTCTGATACAGTTTAGGATTATAAGTTAAGTAGTAATAAATATCAGCCTGTTCCATATTCAAATAATTAGACAGGACCTGCGAAGTATATAAAGGATCATCGATATAAGCAGGCTTATTGCCTCTTTTACGACTTGAATCAAGATAACAGATAATATCGTAAGTCTTTTCATCCTGAGCAACAATCTGACCATTGGCATCATAGATATTGCCTCTTTTGGCATAGATAGTCTCTGATACTAAAGATACCGATTGGACATAGGAATTAAGACTGGTATTTGATCTGATGTGAATTTTACCTATCGCAACTAAAAAAACGTTGATTACACATAATAGAACCGCAATCAACGCTATTGTATAGATAATTCGAAGCATACGATTGCTTCGCTTCATTATTCAACTCCCTGAATTGAAATGATATTATCCTGGTTCTGATTTAAACCGGCGTCCTGAGCTATTACATAGACTCTGTCCTTGTTTTCAAGACCACAGATTTCGATACTTAATTTGGCATTTTCTGCCTTTAACTGGCTAATTTCATTGTTCATATTTTGAATCTTCATTGTTAATGATGTATTCATTGTACCAACAAATAAGCTGCAAGCCAAAAGCGATAATAAAGACAAACTGAAAAATAAAAATGCAAATGCGTTCAGTCTTAATTTTCTTCTTCTGATTTTTCTTAACTTAGCCATACTATTTTTTCCTCAACCCTCTTAATTTGGCACTCTTGCTTCGTGGGTTATTTTCCAGTTCTTCATCTGTCGCAATAAGTGCTTTTCGATTCAGAAGCTCAAAATCAGCTTCTTCTATTTCACTAGGCAGTTTATAGATGCGCTTGTCATCTTCAACTGTACTTAAATCCTTAAATCTTCTCTTTACTAAACGGTCTTCTAAGGAATGGAAAGTAATAATAGCTACCTTACCATCTTTATTAAGCATGTCTGGAAAAACCTCCAGGAACTGATTAAGGGAATCAAGTTCACCATTAACCTCAATTCTTAATGCCTGAAAACACTGTTTAGCAGGATGGCCCTTCTTATTCAGGACCTTGGCTGGTAATGCACTCTTGATGACATCTACCAGTTCAAATGTTGTTTTGATTGGAGCCTCAGCTCTTTTTTCAATAATCTTAGCGGCAATACTTCTTGAAAACTTCTCTTCACCATAGTTCCAGAAAACCTTTTCCAGTTCTTCCTTGCTGTAGGTATTAACTACCTTATAGGCTGTTAAATCACCTTCCTGGTTCATACGCATATCCAGCGGACCATCAAAGCGATAAGAGAAACCACGATCACCTTCATCAAATTGAGGTGAAGAAACCCCTAAATCTAAAAGAATGCCATCAACACCACTTACGTACTTATTCATGTTTTTGAAATTGTCATGAATATAAGTGACATTGTCATAGTCCTTTAGATTCTCTTTTGATTCCTTAATTGCCTGTTCATCTAAGTCAAAGCAGTAAAGTCTGCCACCTTTTAATTTCTCTAGGATTTTTTTAGAGTGTCCACCCCTGCCCAAGGTTCCATCAATATAGACACCATTCTCTTTTACATCCAGAAGTTTTAGAGCTTCATCCAGAAGCACACTGATATGTTTACTCATTGTCTAATAAGTCACTCAGGTTTTCCGCGATATCTTCAAAGCTCATATTAGCTTCATCAAGATATGCATTCCATGTTTCCTTATCCCAGATTTCGATGTGATCATTAGCACCAACAATTACACATTCTTTTCTGATATTTGCTGGAGTAGCCAGATTACTTGGAATAAGAATTCTTCCCTGATTGTCCAATGTACATTCACAAGCACTACTTGTTAGAACTCTGATGTACTGACGGGCAGCTTTCTTAGTTGTGGGCAGTTTATTAATTTCAATGAAAATCTTTTCCCATTGTTCAAGAGAGTAAATGGTTAAGCAGCCATCTAATCCCCTAGTCAAAATGAAAGAGGCGTGAAGTTCATCACGAAACTTACTTGGGATGATAATTCTTCCCTTAGCATCTAAATTGTGTGAATATTCACCAATGAACATTTACCACTTTTCCCCACTTCATTCCACTTCTTACCACTATTATCATATAAAGCTGGGTAAGCGTCAATAAAATGTCAATTATTTTGTCAAATAAAATGGCCACAAAAAAAGACGAGTCTTACGACTCGCCTTCTTAAACAATAAAAAAATCGGTATTACACCGATTATTTAGCACCACACTTAGGACAAACTCTATGAGCTAATTTGTATTCTCCACAAGATGGACATTTTACCATCGCAGGAGCACATAGTTTATAATGAGTTCTTCTTTTAGCCTTACGTGTTTTTGAATTTCTTCTCTGTTGAACTGCCATCTAATGTTATTCCTCCTTATACTCCAATAATTTTGCTAGTCTCGGATCAATTTCTTTCTTGGAGCTTCTATTATACTCCTCTTCTGAAAGAACTGTCCAACCATCTCCACTATAATACACATTTTCTTTTCTTTTTTCAACCTTTATTGGAACTTCTGGTAAAACAATGTAAGAAACAAAGTCTTTTATGTCCATTCCATCGATAAAATAGAAGCCATCTTCATTTTCTTTACGCACTACTTTCAGTTCATCTTCAATATTGAACTCAAGATCAGTATCTTCTAAGGTAATAGAATCTGGACAAACCATCACCCCATCCAACTGATAAGAAATCATCAGTTCATCATCATAGTTATAGAAGAAAGAGATAAGGCCCTTTACATCCTTGATTCTATTGATGAAAGGATTGTTTTCAATGACGATTAATTCTTCATCTACTTCATAGTCTTTATAGTCAGAAATGTTATATAAATCTTTAAAATTAATTTTCATGACCTCATTATATAATTAACCCATGAATATTACAGGAATAGTTGTAGAATATAATCCATTTCATAATGGACATATCTATCATTTAAATAAAGCTAAAGAATTAACTGATGCGGATATCACTATTGCCGTCTCTAGTGGTAACTTTACCCAAAGGGGTGAAATCTCCATTATCGACAAGTATCAGAAATGTGAAGAAGCTCTAAAAGCTGGTGTTGACCTCTTTGTGGAACTTCCTTATATCTATACCGTACAGAATGCCTCTGTCTTTGGTGAAAAAAGTGTAGAAATCTTAAAGATGCTCGGCATCAATAATCTGGTCTTTGGCTCGGAAACCGGCAATATGGAAGAATTATTAAGCTTTGCCAGACACAGCATAAATATTGATCATTTAAAGGAAGCTCTAAATAAGGGTGAATCTTATCCTAAGGCCTATGGCTTATTAGCTGGTTCTATCTTTCCTAACGATATCCTGGCTATTTCTTATTTAAGAGCTTTAGAAGGTACAGATATCAAGCCAATCGCCATCAATAGAACCAATACCTATAAGGGACTGGAACTTGAAGAAATCGCCTCAGCCAGAGCTATTAGAGAAGCGGTAAGAAATAACTTGGATTATTCAATCGCCACTCCTACCCAAATAAATGAACCATTATTCAATGAAGATATCTATCCATATCTTCAAAGAAAGCTCTTAAGCTCTTCTGTTGAAGAAATAAGAGATATCTTCTTGGTAAGTGAAGGCATTGAAAACCTCTTAATTAAAAATGCCCAGGAATATGATACATATGAAGACTTTGTAAGTCATTCGGTATCTAAAAGATATACCAGAGCCCGAATCAACAGAATCTGTATCAATATCTTAAACAATATTAAAAAAGAAGAAGTAAAAGACCTTGAAGAACTTAATTATGTAAGGGTTCTGGGCTTTAATGAAAAAGGTCGAGAATATCTTAGAAGATTCAGAGATGATGAAAACATTAAAATTGTCACTCAATTTAAAAATATTCCGGAAAATCACAAGAAGATTGAATGGAAAGTAGCTAATATGTATGCATCTTTCTTAAAGGACAGAAAAGCCTATCTGTTAAAAGAACTAAAGGGACCTATCATCAGATAAGTCCCTTTCTTTTAGCCAAATAACTTCTTAGCTGCTTCTTCAAGCTCTTTTCTTTCTTTGACATAGTCGTAACTAGCATCTAAGATACCTTTTCCGACATCTATATAAAATAGGCCATCCTTATTACAGAAACAATATATCCTCTTAAGTCCTCTAATCTTAAAACGTCCTTCACAAGTTCCTTCAGGATATAGCTTAATCATTTCCAGTCTGTCAAAGCTCATACCGGCAATAAAAGAAATGTAATGTGATTTACTCATTTCATGGTCAATCTGTACAAAGTATTCATCTTCAATCTTTTCAATCAGTATCTTATGGTCTTCATCAGAAACTTCTCCAATAGCCGGTAATAGTTCCACTCCATGACAACTCATGGATAATTCGCCCATACTATGAATGACATTGCCGCAGATTGGACAGATATAGAATTTAGAGCGCAGCATATTAGCTGAGATATTTAAATTACTGATAGTATTGCCTGATAACAATTCGCTGAGCGAAATATTAAACACTTTGGCCAAGGGTTCAAGTAAGGAAATATCAGGATACCCTTTACCAGTTTCCCATTTCGATATAGCTTTATCAGTTACGCCTAGCATGTCGGCCAATTGTGATTGCGTTAATTTCTTCTTT
>JAUNCS010000018.1:0-2064 GCA_030526485.1 Erysipelotrichaceae bacterium
ACAGCATTTGTTCCATCAATCTTTGGCTGGATTGAGCAGATGCCGTTTAAGATGCCTTCTACTTCGCTGTTTCCAAGTTTTTCAATATGCTGATAAGATTTGTATTCCATTTTTCTACCTTCCTTTCCTTTTATGCAAAATAGTCACAGAACTGAGGTCTTAATTCTTTGGCCAGAGATAATCGAGTATCTTCTAAAGCATTGTTCAGTTCGTTTCTATTCTTAAATCCAAATTCATTACATAAATCTTTCTTAAGTTCTGGCTTCCCATAAAAGCCAGTGGCTCTTAAGTAAAGATCAACCATTGTCTTTGGAGTATCTTTTACTTCGTTTAGTGCCTTTACTACCCTTTTTTCGATTGGGCCTTCATAGTCTTCGGGCATTGTATAGGCAAGATATAATTCAGAACCATCAACTGTGTCATATCCAAAATCAAATGATGCTGGAAGACGGTTGATAGACATCATTCTTTCGATTTCATATTCCGGCTTATCAAATTCAGCACAAAGCTTATTCATAGCTTCATCAGCTGTTAAGCCCTCATCATCCTGCAGTTCTGTATATCTTTTACAGATTGCAGCGATGTCACGGTTTTGTTTCTTAGTTAATCTGATAAAACGAGAATGTCTTACAGAATATTCCATAAATTCGTTATCAATACATGTCATAAGGAATGTATTGAACTTGTAGCCTTTTGATTCATCAAACTTATTGGCTACCTCTACAAGCTTACTCATTCCCTCTTCAATCAGGTCATCAATTGTCACATTTGATGAGTCTTTGAAGACTTCTTCATGTTTTTTATAGAAAGCGATAGCTCGCTTTGCGATCATCCAGCGATAGTTGTAGTAGTTCAATGTATCGCGATAGCTTCTTCTTGCTTCAGCAAGCAGAACTGTAGTGTCATAAACGCCTCTATATACCAGGTTAGAAACTCTTTCCGATGCTTCACCTTTGGCAATCATCAGTACTGATGCTGCTGAAACAGTGTCTTTGTTGTAGTTAATGATGTTCCCGGTATCGACATTAGCCTTAGACCAGTCACGTCTATTAAATTCTTCTTCAATTTCAGGTTTAATAACTGCCATAACGGCGTTGATCATTTCTCTTAATTCATTTCTCATGTCACAAAACCTCCTGATTTTCTTCATCAATCCGGATTTTGGGCGCAATAAAAACATGTATGCAAAAACACACCTTTTTTCATGAGTCTATTGTCTATTTCCGCCTCACTTGAGGACTTCCCTATTCGTCCGGGACACTTATGTTACAACAGATTAATCATGAAAGCACGCATCATTTTTTAGAAAATGTTCTCATGCATTTCCGGTTCTATAATTACCTGTCGGTACCAAAAGGCTTTCTTCCTGCCTGGCATCCGATAGTGATAAATTTTCTTCTTTCTTAACACATCGGAGATAGATCCGAACTGGTCAGGGTTTGTCCTGACCTTTTAATTTGTGTGTAATTAAGTATAGAACCAGTCCCCTATTTTTACTGTCCGTTTATTAGGACCGTTACCATTTGTGACTATAAAATAAAGCCTATTGTCGCATTATTCATGTAACAATAGGCAAATGTTCATTTATGAAAATTATTTAGATAATATTCAATTTACGCAGTTTCTAACGCCGTTATAAACTGCGTTTTTTATTGTTATACGCACTTTTTTACGGCGTAAAAATTAGCGTATTTTTATGATTTTACGTAGTTCTTCACGACGTGAACAACTACGTTTTTTTAATAATTTTAACTTTTGTGTAGGATTTTTCCATTTTCCTCGCAATAAAGATATGTAGGGACCCAAAATAACAACTTTTTAAGCAAATTCCACATTCTAAAGAAGGATTTTAGATGGTTTACTTGCAATTGTTATAGTGTAAGGCACTTTTTCACCCTACTGGAAAGGAGGAAATCCCATGACAGCATTAGAATATATCGAACAGGCTCTTGCAAAGGCAGGCTATAGTGAAGTGGAAATTGACCATATCATTGCAGCTTTATTCGAACAGGAAGCAGAGAAGTATGTAAATACAATCAATGCAT
The DNA here is from genome assembly GCA_030526485.1 of Erysipelotrichaceae bacterium. GTDB lineage: Bacteria > Bacillota_I > Bacilli_A > Erysipelotrichales > Erysipelotrichaceae > Colivicinus. Next base: position 2,046 of record JAUNCS010000018.1, read on the forward strand.
TCAAAGCATCTGCTTCAAA
>JAUNCS010000018.1:2164-35642 GCA_030526485.1 Erysipelotrichaceae bacterium
AGGAAGCAGAGAAGTATGTAAATACAATCAATGCATTCAAAGCATCTGCTTCAAACCAATAATTGCAGAACCAGTTAATTTCTTTAAGTTGGGTAGTTCAGAAAAACTGACTACCCTTTTGTTGTTACTAATTACATGTATTCAAGGAGACGATCGGCTTCTTTCGATAATTCCTCAAAAATTTGTTTATCTTTTTCGCTCATATACTTTTCTAGTTTATTGCAGTCTTTAATAGAAGCAATTACGTCCATAATCAACATCTTGCTTCTGCTTGATCCTCTTCTTTGAGCACCTCTCAACATCCTGACATTAAAAGCAAGTCTTCGTAGCTGAATTTGAATACTCTCTTCAAATTTTTGACCACAAATTTCACTTTCGTCTAATTTTCCAGGGTGTTTTTGATTTACGTGCATCTCTTGATATTTTGAAAAGAATCCATCGAAATTTTCAACCCACTCTTTAGTAAGGTCCAAAACTTCAGTTAAACGACCTTTAGCAAATAAATCATTATCGTTCCACGCGCTTGTTTTTAAAATCCTTTCTCCTTTTTCATCATCAAAACAGCATACTTTAACAACAAATTTTCTCATTTTTTTTACCTCCTTTGCTGTCAAGGAAGTATAGAAAATTTATTTTTAGTTCAAACTTGACTAGGAATTAAGCGAAAATTCTCTTAATTTCTTCAATTTTTGATCTCAGAATGCTAGCACACCAGTTTCTAGGTGTATGAATTTCACTTTTATCTGGATCTGCAAAGGCATAAGAAATATTCTCTATCATCTCACCAACAAGACGGTGATCGATAAGTGTTAAAGCAAGTCTATCGTCAGCTTTAGAGAAAGTGAAGAATACGTCTTTTACAAGTTCTTCTGCCTTCTTAACAAACTGGGCATTATGATACATATCGTGTCCACGTACCCAATTGAAGCCAATGTCATGGAATCTAAATGGATAAACACCTGCTTTGCCATTGTGATATGCATTGAATTCGTATAATCCATCTGGGAAATCTTCAACATCATCCTTTAGTCTTGGGTCTTTAAAAGCATCATAAGCTTCATTGAGTTGTTTAATAGCTAATTCTCTAGCTTCACATTCCTTCTTCATTTGCTTAACAGTCATTCTAGAGAAAGAGATAGAAGAAGAGTTAGTACCATTTTCTTTTACGACGACGGAATTATCAGAATCTTCTTCCCCTACTATCTTTAAAGTATCTACTATATCGTCGTTGTTATATATATTATTCTTACTCATATTATTTTTACTAGAGTTATTCTTATTAGGGTCTAAATTTTGGACTTCCGAAGGTATAGAATTTGGACTTCCGGAAGTATAATTTTTGGAAGTCCATTTTTTAGACTTCCAATTTTTGTTATTCCCTTGTTCATCATATTCATCAAGATCATCATCGTAACTATTGTTTCCGTAGATATAGTCATAAGGTGGCTGAAGAAGGTAAATTTTACTTGGCTTATTAGGAACTCGCTTTTCCTCGATAAGTTCAGCGTCTTCCAAAGCTTTCGCAGCTTTAATTGCTGTTGTTTTAGAACATCCTAAAATTTCCTGCATAGCTGCTCTGGTAAAGATGAGGTAAACATGATTATTTTTGTCTATCCACCCATTTTTTAGAGAAAGTTTGTGGCGATCCAATAAATAAACATACAAAAGTTTGGCATCTGAGGACAGATCCATGTTGATTAACCATTTTGGAAATTGTATATAAATATCAGACGCTGCTTGTTCTGCTGTGTAATAGTTCATAGGACATACTCCTTTCAGTTCCGTTTTAGTAAGTATAGAAATCGATTTTTCAGAGAAAGAAAAATGCTCTGAAAAACTTGCTAAAAAGTCCTCCAGAGCATGACAAAAACGTTGCTAATAACCTCGTTTTTTGGTATAATTAACTTGGTTAGATAAGTATACCAATGACTTATAGCAATTGGTTAAAAGATCGAGGATGTTGGTAGCATCCTTTTTCTTTTATCTAGACTAATTTCACTATTAAGTTAACATATAGAAAAAGAAAAAACAATAAAAAATAGAAAATACGACAGAACTGTCTTGCATAGTTCTGTTTTTTTGTTATACTAATGGTATGAAAGATCAAGAAATCATACCGTTTTACGGGTTATTAAATAGTGTTATAGATGATATTTCCGATATTAGAGCGGCTTCTAAGTCGAATTACATATCAAATTTACTTAGAGATAATGGTGTAAAAATAACACCAAGGTCTATCCAGAGATATAGATCCGGAGAAAGTGTGCCTTCGTTTGAAATAGCATCAAAAATTTTGGATGTATTAGGTGCTGAGTTTAGCGTTGAGTATATACAGAATTGTTTAAAAGAAGGCAAAAGATATAAAAGTGAAAATGATGGGGTGCAAAAAACTGTTTACAAAAAAATAACCATCAATTCTAAAGATATTAATATCGGTGACATAAGTATTCAAGACTTAATGTCTTTAATAGAAGAAAGAGTTAATGAGCTCTATCCAGAAAAAAACAATGGTTTTTCTTATTATGTAGAAAAACTCATAGAAAAAGATTTGTTAGAAAGTATTGTAACGGAGGATTGAAAATGAATATTGAAGATATAAGAAAAGAACTAAATGGTACAAAAGTTCATGCTTTTATTGTTCAGAAAGGCGGTACTGGTAAGACAACATCTTGTAGTTCTGTAGCCTACGCAATGGCTCAAAAAGGTTTTAAAGTCTTAGTCATCGACTCAGATTCACAGGCATCACTATCTGGCTTATGTGGGATTCTACCACAAGATGAAGATAATTGGGATGAAGAACCATCGGTTTTAACTTTGCAAGACATTTTTGATTATTATAAAGAATGTTTAACAACTAAAACTAACCCTCGTTTCGAAGCTATTAAAGAAGTAATCATCCGCCCTACGTACAATGCGAAGGTTAGAAAAAACGTAACCGTAGATGGTAGAAATAGATTTCAATATGAAGATGAAAAAATCGAATTTGGATTTGATTTGATTCCTGCAGATATTACTCTTGCTAATGCCGAACTTATGCTTGGTTCAGGGAAATACGGCGCTAAATCAGGGTTCGCATTATTAAATATTATCGAGGTTATTAAAGAAAATACGGATTATGATTATATTTTGATAGATTGTCCTCCAGCTTTGGGAATGCTTGCAACTAACGCATTAGCTGCATCTGTTGATGGATGTATTATTCCAATTAATTTGGAAGTAATGACTTTAAGAGGTTGTCAAAATGTCATTGAGGTTGTTGCGGAAATGCAAGGTATTCTACAAAACTCTGGTATTGTTCATAAAGGTGTGTTGGGCATATTAAAAAACGAATACAATCCTAGATTTGTTTCTCAAAGAGATTTCAATAGTGTTGTTGATAAATTCTTTCCAATTCCTTCGTTTGAAACAACAATTCCACAAAGTTCAAATTGTAATGCTGCACATAGTATTGGCAAACTTTACAGTCAATATGATTCAAAAGCTAGGGTTGCATTTGATAAATTGGTTGATGAAATTGTTAACGAAGATATTAGAAGGGCTGGGGAGAAAGAATCAATCATTGTTAATAAACTAGGAGCAATTGCAAAGCAAGCGCTTGAAGGGGTTGAAGGTGAATAAATATGAGTAGATTAGGTAAAATGATAAATATCACACAAGAAAAAACAATTGATGTTTCAAAAATGAATTTATCATCAGCGTTTACTTCAAACAAAGGATCTTTAGATGAAACAATAAAAGTTTCAATGAATCTTATTTGCGGAAGATTTAAAAATGATTATATTATCGATCCATCTCAGACAAAAGTGCTGATTAAATCTATTGAAAAAGAAGGTTTGTTACAGCCAATAGTTTTAATGAATATTGAAGATTATTTAGCTTCTAATAATGTGTTGGATGATGAAAAAGAATACTACACGTCAATGCTGGATAAGGGCTTTACGTATTTTATTGTCGCAGGACATAGACGATTTCGAGCATACGCATCATTATTGTCTGGAGAGTTAATCGAGACAAACGATGCGCTTGAAAATTTTTATAAAAAGATAAAAGACGAATCTACAGAGATTGGGTCAAAGTTTATCGTTCAAATTGGAAAAAAGAGCGAAGAGCCATGGACAAAAATATTAGCAATAATTGCTAACCCAGACAATTTAGATGAAATACTTGCTTATCTACATTCGAATATTACAGCTAGAAATCCTTCTCAATTTGAAATAATAGCTAGTGTTTACAACCAATTAGTTAGGACTGGTGAGCTAGAAAAAATGTTTGAACATGCAAAGAGCCAGGATAAAAGAGCAAAGGAAAATGCTGTTATTGTTGACTATATAAACAAGCAATATGCCATCAAAGTTGATAAAGGATGGGTGAGCAAAACTACTTCAATTCTCAAAAAAGTTAATCCAAAAATTGTTGAATGTATTTATGAAGGAAAGGTTGGGGCTAAAGCGATTGCTGAAATTTTGCCTATCTATGAGTTGATTGTAGAATCTAATCAAGAAGAACTTCTTCTTAATGAAATAGAAAATAAAAAATTCAAATCTTCAAACTGGAAGAAAAAATTCGCTGATGCAAATGAAGAAAAAGAAATTAAATCCCCTAAATTTATCGATGTTTTAATGAAAATTAAAAACGGGGATATGTCCATCGATGAAGCGATAGAGTTGTATAAATAAAAGAACGTTGAACGGTTCAACCAAAATGAAAACGGTTACATTTACGTTGAACCGTTCAACCAACTTTTGTTGAATGTGATTTTATTGGTACTGAAATTAGTGGTATAAGGATGCTAAAATCCTTATATTATCAGTTAAAAAGAGGTTTCATCGGTGCAAGTCACCGTGGTGACTTCAGTAAATAACAAAGCAACAAATGAGAAATTGTATGAAATGGTAATTGTGTTAGTATGGATACAATTTACATAATTTTCCCACCGGTGGGAGAAAAATACCGAAATTTTGCCTAGGAGCAAAAAAACGGTAAATGATGGCTGAAATGCCATACAAATGCTTGCCAAGAAATGAAAGACGGCCAACTCAAACTCCAAGAGTTGTTTCCTATAATCCCAATAAACAAGGAGTTATATTTACATGAATATATGTTTAAGTGGGATATTAACAGTAATGTTAATCGTGACAAATTTATTAATATCTTTTCTCGCCTTAATAGCCTGGAATTGGTCTATTAAGGAAGAAGGAAAAATGTATGCTTTTGAGAAAGAAAGTATACCTATCACGTTGGGAATGGTCTTATTGTTTCTGGTATTATCGATTAAACAAGTACCCTTCTCTATCGTGAGAGCGATGAGTGTTTGGGTACTTTTTATTATCTATTTGCCAATGGTGGCCTCAGATATCCAAACACATACAATACCAAAAAGATATGCAATAGCCTTCCCTATTCTTGCATCGGCAACCATAGCGGTTTACCAGCAGTCATTACAGTTTGGAATGATGACAGTTCTAATGTTTCTACTGACCATCATTTTAGTTACTATAGCTGCCCTGTTCCTCTATGAGATTCCATCAGTTTTTAATGGTTTTGGGTATGCCGACTTTGTAGGATTTGCTGAGATGATAACTCTAGGCTTTGCATTAAGAGTTGAACCTGTAATGCTTTGCATTAGTCTTATAGTTCTAAGTCTATGCGCCCTACTTTTTGGTAATCGAAAGAAAGGATATGCATTTGTCCCGGTTCTACTATTAGCAGTTCCACTTGGAATGCTAATGGGATATATGATTTAGAATTACGAAAAATTTTAACGGTTAAAAAATTTCGTAAAGCTAAAAATACGCAGTTATTCACGGCGTGAAAAAGTGAGTAAAAAATAAATAAAGGAGAAAAATTATGAACACAAAATTTAAGAGATTTATTATTTTATCAGCTATCTGGTTTGCTTTCTGGATCTTCATTGGAAGACACATTACTGACCGTGTGCTTTGGCCTTGCTTCTGTTTTGGTCTTTGGAATATCTATGTATTTTGCTGGGGTATCTCTGCGCTTAAAAGAAAGATTACAAATAAGCTAAACGGTTTTGATGATGCTAAACAGTACGCAAGTGAAATCGGCTATGAACTTGATATGAAAAGACTTGAAGGAAAGCTGGCAGATCTTGAAAATACAATTAAAGAAAATGCTGAATATTATAATTCACTGGAATACAAGTACGAGGTTCTTGACTCATTCTCAATCAGACAGCTTGAGAATTATCTTGAAATCAGAAAGAAAGGTGAAAAGTATTAAGATTCTATAATTTGCCATGCTATAGAAATTACGAAAAATTTTAACGGTTGAAAAATTTCGTAAAAGGAAAAATACGCACTTGTTCACGTCGTGAAGAACTGCGTAAATGCAAATTATATGGAGGCAAATTAAATGCGCAAATCCCCTTTTTCAAGATTATTTGAAGATATTGATAACGAACTGATGACACTTCTAGGCACACACCTTCACAAACGAAAATATGAAGAGTTTGAGCTTAGAGAAGTTCTAAATAATACTATCGGAACAATTACATCACGCTACAACAGCTACGTTGATACAAACTATCCGGTTGAGACGTCCGTTGCGGCTTTAATTACTGGTATGTCTAATTGTGGTAGAAATAAGTTTTATGTGTCCGAGTTTTTCGATGAGGAATCAGGAGTTTATAAAGAATATTTAAAACCTATGATCGAGAAACTAGATAACTCGAAGCAGAATGAATGGAACTCGTTCATAGAATCTATGAAGTCTAAAGACTCCCTAGAGTATCCTGGTGAGTTCAAAGAGATGTTAAAGTCAATGGCTGAGCTTATGCCTGATTCTCCAAAGAATGCCCTTGATAACAAAGCTGCCATGAAGGAAGTTATTGATATTCTTATTCCTGATGATCCAAAAGAAGCGAACAAGACTCTTAGAGATATCAGAAGCAACAATTCGAAAAATACCAAGGATTATATCTTGGAAGCTTTTATGAAAACCAAGACCATGGAGTCCAAAGATAATCTGACAAAGTACGCTAAGGAAATTGAATCCTTAACCAAGTCTAAGGATGGACGTGCCAGATCAATCGCTCAAACTCCAAAAGATGAAATTACTGCAGTCTCATACTTCGCAACTTTACAGGTTGTTAAAAACGAAAAGAGGCTGACAATTGAAGAGTCATTAAAAAAGATTAACGAAATGACGCGCGGTGCCATTTCTAGATTTGGATCATATTCCTTTGAGAATGATGGTCTAAAGCTTACCACTAAAGATTTCTTTGGTTTAGGAACGCAAGTTAATAAGTTTGAAGATAAAATCGCTCAGGCAAAACTAACATCTGAAGCGACACCAAACAAAAAGAAAGAACCTCAAAAGGAATATAAGGACCACAAAGAAAAGGTTCTCGATTTACTGCAAACAGGTATGGATAAGGCTGTTGGACTTGCTAAGTCAAAAGACGCAAAAGTATATGTCCGAGATTTGTATGAGTCATTTATTGATGCAGCGAACAAGTTACCAGAACTTACAACACAAAACCTGATGCTTGCAGATCTTGAAGACAGCACAGTCCTAGAAATGGTAAAAGAATATATCGGAACTTTAAGCGTTGAAGAAATCGAAGAATCGAGTGGCCATTTTGACAGACTGCCAGATGAACTGGTTACTGATAATGTCAGAGAGCTTAGAGTATTCATGATGGAAACTTCTATCAAACGTAAAGAAAACGGTAGGGGAGAAGAACAGCAAAGAACGAATGAAGAAGACTAGTCGGGGAACCGACTTTTTTCTTGTGGTTAATGAATAAAGAAAAAGACTGCCATAATTAAATATGACAGTCTTCAAGAAAGGAGAACTGCAGGACAGTTTATATATCGCAAAGGAGGAAAATCGATGAGTACTTGCCCTGCAAACAATTATAGTAACGAAGACTTAAACGAACCTTAAAAGTACAAATCCTATAATTCAGCATAGAAATTTGAGGAGTACTCATATCATGAAAAAGAAAAAACTTAGCAAGGAAGAAAAGAAGATTCTTGAAAGGAAGATGTCCTTCCAAGAGAGACTTCCAATCAAAGAGATTAAGAATAGATTATTCGTAACCAAAAAGGGAGAATACCTTTCTGTTTTTACGATGGGACAAAAGGCCGTTGATTTGATGTCAGAGGATGAAGTGTTCAGCTTTTCAAGACAGATGGAAACCGCGTTTGAAACATTAGGACTAGATAAGGTTCAGTTTCTGTTGCTGCCGGTACCATTTGATTTAGCACCATATCAAAGTATCCGAAAGAAGCAGTACATAAAACTAAAAAAAGAAGAAGAGTTTATTAAGTCAAAGGTTGATAGAGAAGGGGAGAACCCATTTTTAGAAAACCAACTTGAACAGAATAAGCTCTTGCAGAAATACATTGATGATCAGCTTTTCTTTGTGACAAGGTCTATGCAATCCGGAAGAGTAGCAAATAAGCATTGCTATATTGTCTGTGGTATTAAAGAGCGTTATAACGAAACCGCATCACAAGAAGCAGCAAGACAAATTGAATCTGTATTAAAGAGTGTTTGCGACGACTCTAGAAGATGTTCTGAAAGCGAGATGGAAAAGATACTAATCGAACTTTATAATCCGCTTCGTCCAGAGATTTACATCAACACAAGAAAGGACAATGCATGAAGAAGCGAATAAGGGTATTTATTTGCGTTCTAAGCCTCTTTTTACTTACAGGGTGTGATTATACCTACAACACCACTTTCATCGTAGGAGACATCCTTAATTCGTTTACAAACTCATTTGTAGGGGCTGTTGAATGGATTAATGCACTTAACTGTTCTTTGGTGCAGATGCTTTTTAAAACAGCATCCTCAGGGAATGCTACAGGACTAGATACTTTGGCTTCATATGGGCAGCTTTCGTCGCTCATTACATTGGTGTCAACTCTTGCCTTAATGATGATTGTCATCCAGTTTGCAAAGAATCTTTATTCTAACTATTTTGCATCAGCTGATGGATCGTACGCACCAACAGCTATTGAGCTTATCAAGAAGGTATTCGTTGCTTCTTTAGCAACTTATCTGATTCCGTTTGTATGTATTACCGGGTTTGTTACAGTTACAAGAGCTGGTATGGTATTGCCTGACCTTTTGATTACCAGTGAGGATAACTCAGCATCACTATATGACACTTATGATTTAATGAGTGAATCTGGAATTAACTTTGCGACATATTGCGAAGTAGGGCAGGTTGATGCAGGGGTCAGAAATGTATCAGCTCTAAAAGGGTCAGATGGAACAAATCAGGTACATTATGAAATCCTGATGAAGGAGAATTCATACACTAACATCAAAGTTCCAATTGATGGAATGAGTGCGTATGACTTCTACTGTGGTTATGCAAATGAGAAGGCTGAACATATTAAAAATCTTGAGGCATCAGCAGGAGGTGAGATAAATCCTAAGAATGTATTAGAAAACTTTGTGGGTTCTGAAGTGCTAGGTAAAATTACTCCAGTTGGTTCTGCCAATGCATTCTCTGGAGTAGGAGCAACATTATCAACTGCTTTAGGTATTTTTGAGATGATTGCCATTGGTATCGCATGGTTGATTATTCTTTTGGCAGTTACAAGAAGAGTTGTTGATTTAATTGTTCTAATTGGAATGTCATGGTGGTATGTAGGTGCATCGGTTTCTGATGGACCAAGACAGTCATCAATAGGTGAGCTATTAAAGAAACTGTTATCAATCTGTCTTACTCAGTTCATTATGACAATTGAGATTTATATATTTGCCACAACACTAACTAACTTTGCATCCTTGTCAGGGCTTGTATCAATCATTGTTTGGATTGGCGTGTTGTCTTCAACGCCAACTGTTGTTGAAGAGATGGTGTCATCAACTGGAGCTGCAGATACTGCAGCAAGCGCAGGGAAAGGAGCTCTTAACTTTGGTAAGGGTCTCTTCCTTGGAAAGTAGGTGAGTTATGAATTATCTGTTTGATGTGCCGCCACGTCTTGTAAAAAAGAAGGGCGTATTTGGCCAGTTAGAGAATACGGACATTATTGCTGTTTCTCTGCTTGGCATTATAGGCTTTCTAAGCGCAGTTATTATTCCTGGACTTTGGGGTATTAGCATTCTTGGAATTTCCATTCTTACAGCCTGGATACTGTTTATCCAACCAATGAAGTATGGTGATAATGCAAGGGTATGGATTAAAAGAATGAGAAAATACTCAAAGTCTCAAAAGCTATATTATTTCTACAGAGGTACTCGTTAAGTGGGTGCCTTTTTAACTTGAAGGTAACTTCAAAACCAGAGTGAAATACTTCAATTTCTATAATTGTCCATTAAAGGAAATGATACATGGAACAGAAAAATAGAATAAACAAAACAGAAAAGTCAGCAGCAACCGACTTTAAAGTGGGTTCTTCTTCTGCGACAAACCTTAGAAATACTATACCAATCAACAAATCAGGGCTAGACAGTAATACTGCTCTTAAAAATCCTGGCGCAGGTTATATAAATACTTATCATCGTTCGGTGGGTGTACCTCCCGAATATGATTTCTCTGCTAGAAGAGCTGAGGCTACTTCGATAGCACGCATTAAGATTGAACAGCTTGAAGATGAAATCCGTCTAATAAAATCTACTGGCGAAAATAAAGATAAGTTAAAAAAGTTAGAGACATCTTTGGAACATCAAAGAAGAATTCTTGAACACAATGATCGATATACCGTGAATGGTGTTAAGGATACGATTGCTTCAATGCGTTACTACATTGATAAAAATGAACAGGTAAAGGATTATCAAAAGATTTCTTCTACCCATAAAGAGTTATCGGGCGTTTATGCTAGAAATGCTCAATATTATCAAAATAAAGCCCATACAGCGACAAACTCATACGAGGCGAGCAAATACCAGTCTAAAGCAGAAAAAGCCTTAAAACGCTCTCAAAACGAATCTGAGAGAGCCTCTAAATGGGAAAGTAAGGTTGAAAAAGCAAAAAATCGTGAACAGACAAGCGTTGGAAGGGCGAGAGAGAAGATAAGAGAGTTTCAAAACAACAATTTTATTAATCGTTCTTACCAGAATTTAAGCAATGGAGTAAAAAATGCACTTAAAAGTCTTGGAAACAATCTAACAGGTGGTATTAAATCGCTTTTTTCTTCAAGTGCTGGAAGATGGGGCATGGCTACAGTGGTAGTTTTATCGCTGTGTCTTAGCCAGGTTTCCGATTTTACTTACTATGTTCATGCAGAAGAGGTGAACCGAACAGACGAGACTTATATCGAGTACTCTGTGTGGCTTGAAAAATACAATGACGAAGGTGAGAAATTCTACGATGACTATCATGCAATTGTACCTTCGGCTTATTTAGTACCGATTTCGTATACATACAAAAATCAGGGAATCTACCAAAAATATTTAAACGAGTGGTTTGAAGCCATTCCGTTTAATAAAACCTCTGGTGATAGAGCTGAGTATCTTAAAAATGCATACGAGTATGCAGTTGATAGCTATTTTGGCAATGATTTTGACCCATATCAGTTAAGGGAGCTGTTCTTAGATAAAGTGGAATATCAATATCAGTATCTGGCGAGAGAATATTCTGAATGGATTTATGATCTTGAAAACCCAGAGGGATATGCAGAGATGCAGTCTTACGAAAAGGAAATAGTCGTCGAAGACTGGGATTATGTCGAACATTCACATCAAATGAGTGCTGAAGAGTGCAGAAATTCAAACTTTAGACCATCAGATGTAAATACATGTATTGCAAATCCGCCAACCATAGTTGATGGAACTACATACGAAAAAGTAGGCGAACACACTGAAATGAAGACATTTTATCGAGGAAGAAATATTACCAATGAATATTGGGAACTTGATGTAAATGGCGATAATATCGACCACGACATACACAGAACTGTAGTTGATGATGGATATTCACAGGTTGTTATTCCTGATTTACCTACTTATCAAAATGGAGGATATTCTCCTGATTATTCTGATAACATCGGAGATCACGATTCGTATTGGATATATATGTACGCTGAAAATGGTACTTATGTTAAAAGAATTCGCTATTGGCTACTAAGGGACAATGCATCGGTATATGAAGATATCGCTTTTAACTATTTTCCAGAAAATGAGGATGATGAAATCCTTAAACTCAGCAAGGAAGACCCGGTTAATGGTGAAGTTACGTTTGAAGTAGAACGAAAAAACATCTACAACGTGTATTTTGCAGATGATCAGACAGGAATATATCGAGAAAATTACTTTTTGGACGAGTATAACTATGAATCAAATGAGCAAATGAGCCTGCTTTATAAAGCGTTTGTAGAAATGTTTTCGGTTAATGGAATTCAATTCGGAGAAGGGAAAATACTTGTTTCGCCTTTCAAAACAGCAGGTTTAGACGCACAAAGTCAAATTACTCAACACTTTGCACAGATTGGTGTTGGTAATAAAGGGCAGCAACATGGTGCGGTAGACTTTGCGTTTCCGTCTGGAACATCGATTAATGCAATGATTGGTGGAACTGTTGTCTCAATCCGAGAAAATGTACCTGAAAACACCAGTAAACACTGTGCGGTATCACCAGAATCTGCAGGGTGTCATGGAAATATCGGTAATGAAGTTTTGATTGAAACAAAAATTGCAGGTGTTGATGGCAATGAACATACAATTAAGCTTCTTTACTACCATATTTTGGGTGGCTCAGCATCTAAAAACGGAATTAAAGTCGGTGATGTTGTCTCATCTGAGCAAATAATTGCAGAAGTTGGGCACAATGGACTATCAACAGGGGCGCATCTTCATCTAGCTATGTATATCGATGGTGAGAGGGTGGATGTTGAACAATATATTCAGTTCTAATGAACCTATAATTTACTGATTCAATCTAACGTAATGCTCTCGTTGAGATTGAAATAGTAATAAAGAGCATATTTATCAGAAACCAGCTCACAAGTCTGATAAAGAAAAATAAAGCGAGCGAACTAGAAAGAGGTATTTATCATATGTATGTAAAGTCATACGCAACAGTTTATTCGTCAAAACTATCAGACACAGAAAAAATGGCACGCAGAAGTTTAGCAATTTCTGATAAGAAGCCAGATGGAACTTATGAAACAGAGTATTGGGATGCTAGATTTGTCGGCAAGGCTAAAGAACTTGTAGATATTTTGCCAGAGAAGTCTAGAATTAGCTTCCAGGGCAATGTTCATACAGGTTATGACAAAGAAAAGCATCAGTCCTTCCCGTATATTCTTATCAGTGTAGCTGAAGTGGTAAATGAATAACTAAATGAAAACTTGTTTATAGCGATTTATATAAACAAGTTTTTCTTTTGCAGAGAATTTGAACTTGTTTGTACACAATGAACAAACAAGTTTTTCTTTTACCACCGTTTCTATATTTTTGTGTATGAAAAAGAAACAGAACTTAACAAAAACAGAGATTAAAAAGCTTGTTGATGATCTGGGAGTAACGGAAACCTGGAGAGATAGGGTGTGTCCATCTGCTCTTGAGTTTAAAAGGGATTCTTTAGTTCTAGAACAGGCTTATTGCACAATATATTCCATTTTTAACTATCCGTCTGAAGTTGGACTAAAGTGGTTAAGGCCAATCTCAAGAATTGAGAACACAATGGTCTGCATTTACAACGAAAAAGGCGATAAGAGCGAATTGATGAAATCGATTGACTTTTCAATTCGAGAACAGCAGATTAAGCAGGCCGAAACGGTTGAAAAACAACTGACTGCAGCGGTTGATGCTCAAGACAAGATTGATAAAACGGTCGCATTAGCCCAGCGTGTTCAGGCTGACAACGTCAATATCGGGAAAATCACCATCTACATTCTTGTTTATGCCGAATCACAGGATGAGCTTAAAGCCATTTGTAAGGATGTAGAAGGACGTCTGAGTGCTTATCGATTTGTCGCAAGACGAATTCCTTACTTGATGGAGGATGGCTTTGATGCCATGAACCCATGTTTAGAGAATAAATATTCAGAAATGACTTCTTTAACAATGCCACTTGATGTTTTTTATGCAGGTATGGGCATCGTTCCATCGTTTGGCATTAACGATTCAACCGGCATTTACCTTGGGTTTGATGAGTCAGCTAATCCGATTTTTCTAGACCTTTGGTCTAAATCAAACCAGAAAACTAATATGAACCTTTCTATTTTAGGTAAATCCGGTTCCGGTAAGTCAGCAACAGTTAAAGCTTTGATGGTGCACGAGCTATCTCAGGGTACAAAACTGTTTGTTTTAGATCCAGAAGAAGAGTATTTAGCACTGGCTGAATATTTTAAAGGAAATATTATTGATGCTTCTGGTGGTTTAAATCCAGATGGTAAGCGTTCAATTATCAATCCGCTTCAACTTACTGATTTTCCTGAAGAACTGGATGACTTAAGTGAAGAGGAAATTAAGACGATGAAGAATGATTCAGACTTTAAAGGCTCTGTATCAAATCGCATTTCTATACTTAAGGGATGGTTCAAGTTGTATCAACCTGAATTATCAATGGCACATATCGCACTTATTGAAGAAGCACTTTATGAAACCTATAAAAGAAAAGGTCTTGATGAAACATCAGACCCTAGAAAAATGGCAAATGAAGAGCATCCAATATTGACCGATTTAGGTAATGTCTTAAAAGAGTTTAAAGAAAAAGCCAAAGAGGGTTCAGAAGAAGAAAAACTCTATAACGAGATATTAATCTATTTATCTTCAGCCCTTCATGGTTCCGATAGATTTTTATTTAACGGACATACCAACGTCGATTTATCGAATAAGTTCAATGTATTTAATGTTCATAAACTTTTAAATGCACCAGATAACATCAAAAATGCTCAGTTTTCAAACCTGATGTCATTTATCTGGTTGTCTTTAACAAAAAACAGAAAAGAAAAGTCATTGCTCGCCGTTGATGAAGCTCATTTGTTTATCAACAAAGGGTCTATTACTACTTTTGAATTTTTAGGACAGTTATGCAAACGTGCCAGAAAATACTCAAGCGGGTTATGGATTATGACCCAGAATATCTCCGATTTTCTTCACAAAGATGTAGCCAGATATGGCGAGGGGATATTAAATAACTCAGCGACAAAGCTGATTATGAAGAGTGATGCTACGGATCTACAGAAGCTATCCGATCTCTTCAATTTAAACGAAGGAGAAACACAACGTATTAAAGATGCGGGAGTTGGACAGGGACTACTCATTGCTGGTGATATGAGAGTGTTTTCCAATATTGAAATCGAGCTAAGTGTTTTACGATTAGCACAGCTCGGTGGTGGTAAATAACCACTTGGTTACGCTTCACCGTTAAGAAAGCAGAAAATGAAAAGGTAAGGTAATTTAATAAATGAAAAATATGATGAATATGATGAAGGCTGCAGGAACAAAGTTACGCACAAAGATGTTTAATAATGATGGTTCATTATCATTGGAATTCGTAATTTTAGTTGTCGTTGTAGTTATTGCTGCAGCATTTGCATTAATGAAGTTTGGTAATGTATTATCAACAACTATCGGTAATACAACTAGCACAGTCGAAACATCAACTAAGTGTATCCTTCAGGGATATAACTGGGATGCAGCTGCTAAGTTATGTAAGGACGCTGCTGGTAATACTATCACTTTATAGTCTATCCAAATATAAGAATCTAATAGCCCGGCTTCCCTGAGTCGGGTTTTCTATATTTTGGAGAGGTGACTAAGAAAAATGAAGAAAATTAGTAAATTTTTTATTAGTGTACTGATGGGATTAACTTTGATTCAACCTAGTCAGGTTTTTGCTGCGGACAGCAATTCGGAAACTTTCTATGGGTATCAGAGTGCTACATATTCTATTAACAATGTTAAAACAGATAACCTGGCAACGTCATATACCCCATGGTACAAAAATGTTTATAAATACAATTACGACTATAAAGAAACCCACTCATCTACAGATTTTACTATCGCCAATACAAAAGCAAGGTCAGGAACAGTGTGGTCAAGATATCTAGATGGATATCACTTAACAAAATTTGTATCTGATATTGATATGTGTAAAAGTTCTGGATGGACTAACTATTATCAGCCAAAAGTAGATGTAAAAGATGATAGAGGAACATTATTTACCGGGCAGAATAGATCAAGTAATATTCAACAGAATGGTACATGGACCGGTGATATTGTTATTAAAGGAACTTTGTCTATGTATGCATATGCAGAAACTGGGTCTGGTCGAGACTGGACGGGTTCTGGTGGCTACAACTATATCGAATACTATAAAATCAGCTCAAAAGTGTCTGATTGGGTATTCAATTCATCAGACATTGTAGGAGCTACGACAATCAATTCTTTGAATTCAACAGGTTATGTATTGCCTACATGGTCCCCTGAACAGGGTTGGAGAACAATTACTCCATATAATAAAAATCAAAATACAAAACCAGTCTCTATGAATGTTACTTATGATCCTAATGGCGGGGCTGGAAGCATGAATCTAAATGCAACGCAGGTTGCAACATTATCTAGAAATAATTATTCAAAACCTGGATATACATTTGATGGTTGGAACACAAAACCTGATGGAACAGGTAAAAACATTGCAGATGGAGCAAATATTTCAACTCTTTCTCCAACAGATGGAGCGGATGTTACTCTTTATGCCAAATGGAAACCAAACAAATATAGCGTAACGTTTGATTCTAATGGCGGTAGTGGAACAATGAGCGCAATTTCTGTGGATTATGATTCAGAAGTAAATCTACCGGCAGCCACTTTTACTAAATCAGGGTATTTATTCGCCGGCTGGAACACGAAACCTGATGGTACAGGAGTTTCCTATGCTGATAAAGCAACAATTAAGAATTTAACTTCTACAAATGGGGCAACTATTAAGTTGTATGCTCAGTGGAGACCAGCAAAATATACAGTTAGTTTTAATGGTAATGGTGGAACAGGTTCTATGAGTTCAATAGTTCTGAAGTACGATGAAGAAAGTAGATTGCCTGCAAATCAATTTAATAAAACAGGCTACGTATTTGCTGGATGGAATACAAAACAGGACGGCAGTGGTAATAATTACCCAGATAAAGCTTTAGTTAAAAATATTGCACCATATACAAATGATGCTATTACTTTATTTGCACAATGGAAGGATGTGACTCCACCTGTGATTACTATTACAGGGTACAATCCTTCGATTTATAAGCCTGATGGAAGCTTAAACTTCACCAATTCGAACGTTCAGGTATCAATCAAAGTTGAAGATGCCGGATCTGGCTTGGCAAAAGTAGAAATTGTTCATGGATCAAATGTTGTTTCAACACTTGGAAGCTATGAAGGGGATAAAGTGGTTAATTTAACGCACGTTGTAAGCGGAAGAATTCAGGAAAGTGATAATTATTACATTAAGGCTACTGATAAAGCAGGCAATGTTGCATATAAACCGCTTGTGATTCCTAATATTGATAAACAGAAACCAACTATAGATGATTCTGATGGATATTTGAGGTGCGGAATGTCGTTAAATGGTCCTCAATCAGTAATATTGAAAGTTGGAGATGATTACTCAGGTATCAGAGAATGGTCTTATAAGGTTAATTACAAAGATATGTTTGGCGAAGAACTCGAAGGAAGCTGGATAACTGGTGATTCATCTTTAAAGGCAGAAATTAATGTTCCTGATTCAACTGTGGCTAGAGTATTTGTTAAGGTTAACGATAATGCGGGCAATTACAACGAAATCAACTCATGTCCAGTAACTTTCAATAAGACTTATGAAGCAGTTACAACTTTATCAGATTACGGTTATGTCTTTGGACTTTACGATAGCAAATACGGTAAAGGCACAGTGGTAAGTGATTCAATCGCCAGAGAATTCCTGGAGTATCTTTCTAACGATACAAACGAGACTTCTAAATCTGCTCTAAGATATATGCAAACATTGACTCAAAACGGAAAAAGTAAAAAACAGGCTTTGGAAGATTTTATGAGCACATTTAGATATGACAGACACTAATTTATAAAAGTTAAGCGGGAGCAATCTCGCTTTTTCTATACTTCTTTGAAAAGAGGTAAGAACTAATGAATAGATTTAATAACTTAAAAACAAAGCTAATGGTTGGATCAGCAGGCATTCTTACAATGATGAATCCTTATAGGGTTTACGCTGAAGAAGGTGACTTGGATTCCGCAATTAATACATTCTCACCGGTACTTAATAAGTTAAAGGCACCATTATCAATGTTGCTTAACTTAACAGCGTTTGGTTTCGCAATCTTTTGCGCGGTCAGAGGGGTTATTCAGTTAATTCAGTCACTTAACGAAGATAATCCTAATGAAGCAAAGACAAAGAAGACAGCTGCGATCAAAGCTTTTGTAGCTACAGGTATTTCTATTGTTGCGGTTGTATTAATCAATGCTATCCTTGCTGTATTTGGTGTTGGCTTCAACTTCGCTAGCTAATAAAAGAGGTGAGAACAAATGGGATATGAAGATTTCAATCTGTTCTCTAATCTAACCTGGTTTACTGAAACTAGTGGCAAGGAGTGGTTTATGCACCTTGCCACTTTAGGCTATAACATTTTCTATATCATGGCGATTATGGCCCTTGGCTTTAAAATGCTACAGGCTGGATATATTTGGCTTACTCGTGCAGATGCAGCGTTTGGACATACAAAACAGCAGATGTTTATGGAAATATTTGAACCAGTTAAAGGGTTAGCTTTCTTTGTAATTGGTATGACTGTGATAAAAATTATTTCCGGATTTTTCATTTCTATATAAAAAAGTTAGGAGTTTTCCATTTTTATACGTATGTATTTAATAGGAGGGCTTCAAAATGGTTAGAAAAATCAAAGTGTATGAGCGACTTGTGACCAGATATCTTAAATACAATAGAGCAAAACATAAATATGTTCCTCAGATTATTCTGACAGGAAACTGGTTAGAAAAGGCAGGGTTTCTATCAGGAGATAACATTGAGGTAGATGTGAACAATGAACGAATTGTAATTACAAAATTGAAGGTTTAATTGCCTTCTTTTTTTGTTATTTTGAGGTTTTATAAAGCAATCGATTTCTATACTTTTTTGAAACGAGGTAAACGAAAAAATATGCAAAACAAATTATTCAAAATATTTTTATCGCTGATTGTTGTACTTGCTGCTGGATGCGCAATTTATTTAGAGTCTACAGCAGAAGTTCCTGTATTAAACAAGGAGGTAGCAGTTGGCGATGTGATTAAGCCTGGCGATATTTCTATGACACGCATGGCAAAGTCTTCAATTCCAGATGGTATTGTTCATAATGCAATCGAACTTGTTGGTAAAGAAGCTGTATATAAACTTCCTGCTGACACTGTTATTCCAGAAAACTCAATTATTGAAAAGGTGAGCAAGGAAAATGTAATTCCAAGTGACGAAGTAATAGTTTCGATTGAAACACAGTACCAAAGAGTTCCTTCCGACTTAAAAGAAAATGATGAGATTAACATTATTGCTTATTTCGATGCTGGAAAGGTTCAGGATGCACCTGCATTTTTAATCGGAATTAATGAAAATGCGACTGTTAAATTTGTTAGAAAAGATGACACAGGCCATATCGGAGGAATCGATGTGTCAATTCGAAAAGATGTAGCTCCAAAGATTGCTGCAAGCAACGCGATGGGTCAGATCTACATCGTAAAAAATATTACAGACAACAATATCAACTTAAACGCGACAACTTTAAGAGATATTTATGACGAAGCTTTCTCTATTGGAACTGTTTATGAAGTTCCTTCAGGAAATGAGGTGAATGAATAATGCTGAATAATACTTCATTAATCGTAAATGAATACGGTGGTATTCTTTCAAGATTAATTGAAAAACCAATGGTTAGAATTGATGGGCACTTCAACGAAACAGAATTCGAAAAGGAAGTAGCTCCTTTATTTAAGCAACAGTACCTGGACGTGGTTATCTTTGACGCTTCAGCTTTAAAAGATAAGGTTCTGGAAGCATTGAGATATTTAAAGGTTAATCTTCCTTCTACTGTAAGACTTATTGTTTTATATCCAAACCTGGAAGATGACGAAACATACAAGCAGATGCTTGTTTATGGAATCTATGATGTTATTCGTCCTCATATCGATAAAAATACAATGTCTGACACAGATATTGAAAATAAGATTATCGCAGAAGTGAATTGGGCGCTTAATGAGCCAGTTCCTTTCTCTAAGGTGGCAGATAATTTATCCATTTCTGTGATTACACACAATGTAGCTCCATCAGTTGAAGTTAAAAGAATCAAGGAAAATAAGTTGGTTAGACCTAGATTATTAGGCTTTTATAACGAAAATGATGATGCATTTGCAGAAATTAAGAGTTCAGGAAGATACAACATTCTTGGAATCTTCAAGATGGGCGACGATGTTATCGAAAAACTTAATTTTGAGGCTGTTGATTTAATTGTGATGGATGAGGCATCAGCGGACTTTGCTTCATATATGAGATCACTTACAGCTATTAACGAAAATAAAGCGACTTTATTAGTAGGTTACAAGGATAGACACAGTGCTGAGGCATCAACAATTAAAGGGGTTCGCTGTTTTGAATATGATGGCACTCCAGAGCATTTCGCGCGCCAGGTGTCAGTTGTTTATGGAAAAGCTGACGAAAAACCTGTTGATACATCACATAAGGTATATGCGTTTTATGGTGTGAAGGGCGGTGTTGGTACAACATCTCTAGCATCATTAATTGCCATGGATTATGCAAAGAAGCACGAAACATCAAAAGTTGCTATTATCGATTTTTCTGCTCAGGCTGGGGATTTAGGTGAAAAGTTTGGTATCTCAAAACCAGATCCAAATCTGTTTGAGTGCGTAGCTACTTTTGTTAAGGCAAAAAAGGAACATATGGATATCGACTTATTAAAGGATAAGATTATTGGTTATTGCCACTATGATCCAAAGAAGAAGGTCTATGTTCTTCCAACCGCCTATACAGACATCTACCGATATACTAATTATCTTTACAGCACCGAAGAGATTGCTGGGATTTATAAATACATTCTTGAGGCATTCAGAGAAATTTTTGATGTGACATTTATCGATGTTACATGTTTTGGTGGGTTTCCCTATGAACTGGCTATTCATTCAAGTGACAGAATCTTTCTTGTTGGGAATGCCAAACTCTCATCTACAGGTCATTTGTTATCAAAAATTGATGAGTTAAAAGATGCTGAACTGAATGATAAGGTGTTTATCTTATTGAATGGCGTTGATACAAAGCGCAGTGAGAATGAATACGAAAACGTAAAAATCATCAAAAGCCATTTTAAGGATTCAAGAATTATTGAGTTCCCTGTAGATAAGACAATGAAAAGGGAAGATGAAGAGCTTTCTTTAAACTGCTCCAAGAAATATACAAAGACAATGAATGACTTATGGGACAAAGTAAATGGAGTTCCAAAGTCAAAGAAAGGGTTCTTATGGAAAAAATAGCACCAGTATATAAGCAAATGGATCTTGCCTATAAGGATAAGTCAAAGGAATTAAATGGAAAGATTAGTGTGACTATTGTTTCAAAAGATGATCCAGAAAGTATTGAGAAAATTAACAGCTTAATCAAGGAACTGATTGCTGAAAAATATGAAAACGAACTTAAATCAATCGAGGTTGCAAAAGGGTCAAAACTTGAAAACGACATCTACAACACATTAATTGATTTTCTAAATAAACCTGAATACATTTTTATTCCGCATTCCTTTAAAGCGGAAGTGATTAATAATTTCATGCTTGGACTTTCGGGATACGGAATCCTGCAGCCGTTAATGGATGATGATTCTATTGAAGATATTTATATTTATGCACCAGATAAGATTTATTACCTGAAAGATGGACGTAAGTATAAATCTGATATTGAATTTGAAACACCAGAAAAACTAAAGGCTTTCGTTGATAACACATTAGGAAGAATCAATCGTACTATCAACAATAAAAATCCGATTGAAGATGGTCGTCTTCCTGATGGATCTCGTATCGCGGTATCCGCAGAAGTGTTATCGCCAAACGGAAATACAATCAATATTCGTAAGTTCAAGAAAGAGCGTATTACTTTAGATACTCTTGTGGCTAATGGAGCTATTGATGAATGGATGAAAGACCTGCTTATTAAAATTATCGAAAGCAGAATGAATTTCCTGGTGTCTGGAGGTACATCTTCAGGCAAAACCACAATGTTGAATGCAATGGCTCAGTACATTGACCCATATGACAACGTCACAACAATCGAAGATAACATCGAACTTCAGTTAAATCGAGATTTCTGGCTGCAACTTGAAACACGAAAAGCCAACATCGAAGGTAATGGTGAAGTAAAAATGGAAGATTTGCTTGTTCATCTTTTAAGACGTTCTCCAGATCGTATCGTGGTAGGTGAAATCAGAAGTGGAGCAGTAGCAGATACATTTATGAACGCCATTCAGACAGGGCACGATGGAACTTGCGCGACAATCCATGCTAATAACCCAGAAAGATGCAGATCAAGAATGTGTAAACTGGCTTCTGTTGCATCGGGTCAGCCCTTCAAGGCTGCACAGGATGATTTTGACCATTCGATTAATATCATTATTCAGTTAAAAAGAGATGAAGTACTTCATAAAAGACTTTGTACATCTATTGATTTTGTGAATGAGAATGGAAAGTTATCAAATCTTGCGCATTTTGATAAGAAAACTATGACTTTTGTGCATAATCCATTACCTGAAGTACTGAAAGAACGCTTCGAAGAATATGGGCTGGAGGTAAGTGAATGAAAGAGCAGACTATGAATGACTTAAAGCTAGAAAATGCTCTTCTTAAAAAAGCATTAAACAATATGATCGAGCTGGTTGATGAGTATCGTGACCAAATTGATGAAAAGCAGAAGGTGATTGATGAACTTCTTTTGATTGTAGAAAGGGTTGTAAGAAATGAATAAGAAAAAAGAGGAATATTTACGAATAAAAGGGTCGGATTTCCACTTATTTAAAGCATGGAAATTCAAAAGTAAGTTCTGGAAATGTCTTTTTGATGGTCAATTAGCTATTAGTCCAGCAATTTTTGCAGGATTAAGTATCGCTTGTGGAGCTGGTACTTATTTCCTATACAAAATTACTGTTGGGGCACCAATTTACGCTATTACAGCGGGAATTCTTACAACCACTTTCCCTTATCTTTGTTATAAGACGCCTGCAATGATGAACCAGGTCGTAGACGAAGCTCTTTCATATAAAAGTTTTATTTCAATTCTTCAAAGTGCTCTAAGAGCAACCAATTCAACAAGAGAAGCACTTGAAATCGTCGCTGAAGAGCGAGAACTTACACCAGAAATCCGTAAAACTATGGAAAAAGTGGTGTCTGACATGAAACTCGGTGATTCCATTGAGGAATCATTAGACAGAGCTATCCAGAATACAGAAAATGTGTATTTTAGGATGGCTTTAACCATTGTAAGAATCAATCACAATGTTGGATCTGAAACGTCGATGGATGCTTTGGCGAATATCAAAAAATCAATGGATTCAACTTTATCTAATATTCAGCTGCTAAAGGACAAAATTAATACTGCAGTTATGGAAAAAGCGCTATTTTTAGGAATTATTCTGTCTGTTCCTGTGATTCACAGCATTTTACCTAAAGAAATCATTATGAGCTTCTATTCACAGACTATCTGGCAGGTAGTAATGGCGTTAATGCTTATTTATGCATATATTGGTCAGTTTGTGATGGATTATTCTGCTTCAAGGGCAATGGAGAGGTTATAAGTTATGGGAAACAAAGAAATTATTGTATGTACATCCATTGTCTGCTTAGTGATTGCGCTGTTGACTTATATCGCGTCGTATAGAACTACAAAAGAAAAGAATCGTTTCATTGATTCATTGCCAAATACCAAAAGAACATATATGAGTGTTCTATTAAACTACGAACCATTAAAGAAGTATCTTGTCACACTAACCAGTGCAAATGGTATGGCTGATGATTCTCCTGAAGTATTACTAAGAGAGTCAATCAGATCAGTTTTAATCGGCATTTTGCTTTTAATGGGAATGTTTAAATTTGGACAGAAAGGAATTGGTATTGCATTACTGTTATTCATGACAGTATATCCTTATGTCAGACGTATTCTCGATAGAAGTGATTATAAAAAGAAGTATATTTCGGGCTTTTATACATTTCTAAACTATATTACTCAGTATTTGAGTGGTGGAGTAGAAATGAAACAGGCCTTAATTGAAGTTGAAAAACTAATTCCTGAAGAGAATGTAATTAAACCAAAATTAAAAGATGTAATCTCTAGAAATGCAATTGCTGGGTTTGCAGGTGATACCTATATCTCAGCTTTAGAAGAGTTGAATAGGGGGCTTGATTATAACGAAATCAATAGTTTCATATCTACAGCTAGAAGAGCACAGTCTTACGGTGATCCGATCACAGATACATTGTTAGGACAGATTGATGATATTTATAAGAGGGTAGAAATTGAAAAGAGAGGACATATCGCAACTTATGAAAGTAAATTTGGCATCGGAATTATTCTATTTGCAATGTTACCAGTATTAGCTATGTTCTGTATTCCTATCTTTGCCAGCGCAATTTTATCGTTGGGGGTGGTTTAATTGTTATTTTCCAACTTTATTAAAGAAGGTACCAATGGTAAAGGGGCCTTATGAGTGTTGATTTGTGTAGAACACAAAAACGCAAGGTATAAAAAGTTTAAATATTAGAAAAAACGCAAGGTATAAGATGATGGTATATTTAGACTTGTTTGGTTAATAATAATGCTGATTTTATAAAATTATTTATAATGTCCGAATTGCTTTTTCAAATTTAAAAAGCCAGCTTAAACTGGCTTTATAGTTGACAATTATCTTAAAACTGAGATAATATACAATTGCTTGTTTTAAGGATTTATATATCCTTTAAAATTGCCGGTGTTTGTTGGTAGCATTCACCGGTTTTATTTTTTGTTTTCAATATATCTTTTTTTATAATCGTTCAAACAAAGATCATTTGCACATCCTGCCCATTTGTCAGGTTCTAATTCCATTAATTCATCATCTTCCCATCCGCATACAGGACATACATCAAATGATCCTTTATCAGGAAAGGTGTATTCACCACATACAGGGCAAATGTGAGGGGTTGGGATATAATTATCTTCTAAATAATTATAATTTGGATTTATTGCTATCTTTTTTTCATAATCCTTTATATAGTCATTTACCGATAAAACATTTAATCCATATGATAAATCATGGTTATCTAATTGATCACGATCATATCTCCAACCGCATATAATGCAATAATCATCTTCTTTACCTTTATAATCTGGTTCAGATTTTTCAATCTCCAAGTCGTCTACAAATGTGTATTTTCCACACACGGGGCATGTAGCTTGCTTAAAATTTTTAATCATCTTTTTTTCCTGATCCTTTCGTTTTTATAGTATGTATAACCATTTTTGGGACTAAAGTAAGTTATTACATATCCATTTTTAGATATAATAGCTAGCTCATTAGTTTCTTTGTTGTATTTATATGTCGATCCGTTTCCGTCAATGAAGGATACACAATCTTCTCGATTAATTGTATTAGCGAAATGTACTGCTTTCGCAGCATAATCATTCATAGTTGCTGTATTCATTTGAGACCCATGCTCGTCAAAGTGTTTTTTAAGCGTATTGCTATTAAAATCTTTTGCCCACTGGTAATTGATATGATCCGTTGCGGTTTGGTTAGTATTTCCATATCTGAAACCTGCTCCTTTAGTGCTCATTGGCCAGTACCTCTTTTCTACGTTTATCAATCCAAGAGTCGTAACAGACGATGTCAACTTTATTCTTGATATCATCAAAAATCTGTGAGTTTAAAGTCCCATAAACAACAATTTGTTTAGGATGCAAATTATCAATTAATAAATTAAGAAAATATAACCATTCATAGCGATTTCTCTTTTCCTTAATAAAACCATGTGTTCCAACAGCAATAATGCTATTTTTAGGAAGTGCTTCTAAAAATTCTGGTAATAATTTATCGATTCCACATCTTGCATTCGGAATCACTGGAATCCCATGCTTTCCATAAAAATAAGTAAGTGATAAGTTATCATTTATTTGTGACTTTTGCTTGATAATTGGCATATCGGTGTGAATGCTAAAGTCAAAACCAATAATACCAGCAGTTCTCTTAAAGAAAATTACATATTTATTGGGATTTCTTCTTACGCGTTCAAACGACTTATCAGGAGCAAAGAAGCAAATAAATGTGTTAGATAAATCACCATGATAAGTGATTGCTTTTTCGAAAGGAAGGATATCCTTTGGCAAGTTTTCACTTACGAAATCAATTGGAATTATAGGATATTCTTCGTTTTTAGTTAGTTTTGCGCCTTCTACAAGAAAGGCCTGAAATGAATCCACTACTGGATTTTGAATTTTATAATTCATGTATTTTTTCTCCTGTAAATTTTAAAATTTACTATTAGAGAATTAATTCGGCTTGTTTTAAGAATTTATATATCCTCTAATAGCTATATATATTTTTAATAAAAGTACAGATATGAGTTGGTAGCAAATATCTGTTCGAGTTAAACAATCATAAATAATCAACTCCTTTCGGAAGAGAATGATCAAATTGAATTAAGATTTCAATTTCATAAGGTTTCCATCCAGAAATTTTCATCCAATTTGATAATCTATCAAAACAGGCATAGGCACATTGGTCAGTAAGATAAAATCTATCTCTAACCTCAAGGTACGATTCGCAATTAGACATAAGTGGAGATGGTGCAAGTAAATATGCTGCATAATAGTCTGCCATCTTTTTAGCAAGAGCACTTTCTTGTTTGTGCCCTAGACGAATATGTCCTATTTCGTGACTAACTGTAAATCTTTGGCGAGCCAGTTTTTGGAAAATATCATCATAGTAAATCTCGTATTTTTGTGTTTTTGGGTTGAAAAAACTTGTTCCATCTAATCCTAATTTTCGTAATTCAATTACCTGTTCTGTTGTTAGTGCACTATATGGAACAAGAATATAATCGAGACGTTTAGCTATGTCTAATGGGTCAATCGGAACTTTTTTATAATTCAGTTCATGGAATAGCTTGTTTACATCGTTTTCAATCCGGTCATAAACTTTCTTAGGTAAACTAATTCTTTCTAAATATTCCTGATCAATCATCTTTTGGTAAGTACCTCAATAATTTTAAATTTTTCTTCTTGTGATAAAGCAGAAGAACTTCTAGCAACTAACCTATAAATGTTTTCAAAACTATTGTTGTCGTTTTCGCCGGTTATTAAATAATCAATCGTTGTTCCTAACCCTGTAGCAATATTTGCAATAATTTCAGGCTTAGGCTCTCGTTCGTCTTTTATATATCTGCTCATTGCAGTTTCGGTAACACCAGCCATCTTAGCTAATTCTCTTTGAGTTAATTCGTTTTCTTTCATTAGCTTTAAAATACGGCTTCCCATTCCTTTCATAAAGATACCTCCAATCTTGACAATAATACTTTAACATCAGATTACCAAAATGGCAAGTAAAATCTTCATAAAATAACCACATAATATTGAGAAGAATAAAATTTAAGCGATAATTAATTATATTTTCTATAATTTTTTGTAATTATGGTGAATAAATGAAAAGAAAACTAAATAGAATTAAGACAAACAACGGATCGCTTTCTCTTGAAATGGTCCTTGTAACAATGATTATGTTTCCAATTGTAATGTCATTGATTATTGGAGCTTATTCATTTTATTCGGTATCTTCAGAAAATACTAACCTCAACTTTAAGGCTGGGCGCTTCGTATCTACTACTGGATGTTCTATTGCTAAATTGCAACCAACTATGAGCTCATCATCTGTTTTTAATGGATATAAGATTATCGTTAACGAAGGTGCATCATCTACTGTTATTCAAAATGGGACAGGTGGAGTTATCAGCGTTACATGCAACACTCCAAGTGAGAAGGGAACAGAGTTTGAAGTTTATTCTTCTATGAATTCTGGTCAAAATGTATTTATTAAATTCTTCCCTCGTCTTACTGGAAGAAAGGCTATCTATGTTCAAGAAGTTTCAGGCTAAGTTAAGTAAGAATGAAGGTTCTATCTCGCTAGGTTGCGTTCTTGCGATGCCGGTAGTCCTTCTTATCTTGTTTCTGATGATTGATTTAATGCATATTACAGGTGATAAAGCTTCCCTTCAAAGAAGAGTGGACTCTGCAGTTCTAGGAATAGCAGCCAAAGCTGCGCCAGAAGGTAATGTACTTGTTGATTCGAACGGAATAATTGTTGAAGGAATTAATGCAGGGAATAAGGTGTGTGAAATAACACCTACGCTAATGAACGAAGGAATTGAACAGATTAAAAAAGATGCATATGACGTAGGTATTGAGCTTACCGGAATAGTTAATCTTTCTGATGAAGACCAGATGAAGTCGGGAGTAGCAAAAATCCAGGCAAAAGGATATTCAGAGAATTTACTAATTAACGCATTGATTCCAGGTGGAGTGAAGATACCGTTTGTTGTAGAAAGTTATGCATCATGCAGTTTAAAAATAGTGGAGTGACATGATCAGTAAGAAAGAAACGATTAAGAAAATTAATAATCTTGCTGAGCAGCTTAAAACACTTGAAGAGCGAAAAGAACTTAGAATATTGGAGTTCGATGAGAAGATTGAAAACCTTCGAAAGAATGCTGAATTTGATAAAGCAAATAAGATTACTGCAATTGATGAAAAATTCAATGCGCAGAAAGCACGCATCGAAGAAGATAAAAGTGCAAAAATTGCACTATTGGATGAAATGATAGGTGCAATTTCATCAGAAAAAACCAAATATGATAAAGTTCTTGAAGCAATAATTACTCAGGAAAATGAAATAAGCAAGCTGCTCGGGTCGAGCAATTAATATGGCAGGTCAGTGATCTGTCATTTTTCTTTATAAATAAAGGCTTTTATAGACAGAGTGTATTTACACTGCCATAATTAATAATGACAGAGGTAGGTAGCATGATAGAGCATATTAATTTCATGCTGAATTCAAAAGAACAGAAAGAAGAACTAGAAAAACTTCAAGAACTTCTTGAGAATACCGGCATAGAAGCAAGGATAATTACGAAAAAGGTTAGAGATAGTGAAGTCTCTTTTTTGGACATTGTTTACGATGATGTTGTGGTGCAAATGAAAAAGAAACGAAATGCTGGTAGGCCGTATAAGGGACATACCGGTAGGTATACATGTGGTGAAATTAGAGAAATGCAATCTTATATGACAAACAAGGAGATAGCGGAATTACTTCATATTTCTGAGAGAACTTTCTACAGAAGATTAAATGATAATAAATCAGCATCTAATGATAACGAATTTGTATAGAAAGGGACCTAATATATGATCTTTTTAAATGATGTATTAAATTCTGTGTTTTACGATCCAGGAATGCATCCTGATATTATAAATCACAAGTATTCTAGGATTGATTTATGTAACACGCTGGCGAATTTTTCGAAAAACTTTGAAGAAGATGGCTATTTGGAAGTTAATATTGGCTCAACTGTAAAAAGAGTAGAGCTGTCTCAAGTAAAAGAAAGTGTTACTCACAGAACAGCGGATGAAATTAAAAATATAATTTTTTATAAACCGGAGTTTAAAACAAAAATTGGTCTTCTTGGGGTTGAGGAGCCTTTAGATAAAGAGGACAGCTATAATTACGCATGCTATCTTCAACTTTGTTATTTTTTCTATTTAATGGATAATTTTATATTTCCAGATGTTCATTTTTTTGATTTGTTCAAAGAAAAGAAGTGGAGTGCTGAAAACGTATCTGACGCAGGGACAGGTAATGAAATATATCAAAACTTTATTATGTCTTCAATTTTCAATGACGATTACTATCGCAGAATAGACGCCGAATATGAAGAATCTTTCGACAAATTTCAAGATGCATTCTTCTCATGGTATGAACTACAGACATATAAATTTACGAAAAAGAATAATTTGGAGGTACCTGGAAAACAATCTCGAATTCCCGAACAGTTCATTTCAGAATTTGAGGAATTTATTAATGAGGAGATAAATAAAATATCTTGCATTTTAAAAGATCAAGTTGATAACTTAAATTTTAATCAAACCCCATTTGATAAGCTTTTGGGTGGAATAAAAAGATATGAAGCTTTAGCCACTCAAAAGGATTATTTTGAAAATTTAAAACTAATTGATTTGGATAATGCTATTGAATTAGCCGAGTTAGTTAAGGCGAGGTTGCCAGAAGAATTTGATTCAATAATTATAAACAAAGATGATATTGAACAATTAATGGAAGATAGAGATTTCCTGTCTTGTGTTGTTGGGAAAGATAAATTAACAAGAAAAGATTTGGACCGCATTTATGAAAGCGATTTGCCAGGTGCTCTTCTTAGTATATGGGATTATGAAGAGGCACAACTGGAAAGAGCATATAATGAGGGGTCTTTTACCTTTATCGCAAGAGATGATGAAGGTAACTATGCAATGACTTTGGAAAATGCGCTATTAATTTCAATTACTCGATTGCATCTTCCAAAAACAGTTAAATACTTTTCGAATAGAACATATCTAAAAAATAGATCGGATGGAATAAAGGCTAAACTTCATTCTCTTAGACTTAGCTTCAATGCAATCAATGCAGGAGGATTTAAGGCGAAAAAATCAGCTCTACGCGATAGCGTATTTAGAATACTATGCAGGACAGTATTAGTTATTGCAACTTATGGTTTAGAGGAGTTCTTGTATTTTGAGTTACCTATGAATAAAACGATTGGCTCGTTTGAAAGGCTCCCCGAAGACTTTCCTGTGTTGGAGCAGAGAACAACTTGGTTTAATGGCGCAGCGTCCATAATGGAATCACAATCCAAGGATGCTTATGAATATATAAATAACCAATAGATAAATAAATCCGTTTTTCCGCAATGAATACTTAAGGTCAATCTTATATATTGTGTTTGTAAAGATTGGGCCTTGTCTTTTAAAAAACAATAGACTGCACCTATAGTGCAGTTGAAAGGAGATATGCGTGAAAAATGGAATGACAATACGAGATATTGGCATGGAATACGGAATAAGTAGGCGAATGATTCAAATGTATGAATCAAGAAATCTCGTAAAATATACAAGCAAAAACAAGTATGGGCATCTATTATATGATTCTGAAATGGTGAAGAGGATGATAGTAATACGTTATTTTCAAAAAATTGGAGTAACATTGCCAGAAATACAATGCTTATTTGAATCTAATGATATTGAAAGAGCGGAGATGACAACTAATTGGTTTGCGCAATCGAATGAGAATATTTGCAATTTATCGTCGCTAATCCAATATGGTCCATATATAAATGAAGTCGTGCAAGACTATGACTATATAAATAAAATATACAACAGTGTTTGCAACTCGAATTTATTGAAAGGAGAACATCGATATGAGCACAAATGAAATCATTAATGTATTACGAAGTGAAAATGCTTCAGGGATCACTCACCTAATAAAACAATTTGGTGGTGGAAGTATGAAAAAAGGTTTAACAGTGTTATTTGAAAAGGCGGCAGAAAACGACGAACTTAAAAAAGCTTTAGCGAAAGCAGTTGCTAAATCGAACAAACAAAATATTGTTATTGGCGCTTTAGGGACTGCGGTTTTGGGTTTAGCTACTTATATTTACACGGAAAAACGAAAGAAATGTAATGCTATTCAAAATAACGAAGAATCTGTACTAGCAGCTGCGACAGAAGAACTTCAGGAAATGACAGAGGAAGAAGTCGAAGCGGTTGTAGTGCAAGCTCTTGAGCAGGAGGAAAACCAAAATGGATAAGAAGGAGAAGAAGGCTTTAAGAGATAAGATAAGACAACATATAGACTTAGATAATACACGTTTAAGCGATTATGATGCCAATATCTTAAATGATTTTATCGATAACTATGATAAAGAGTATTCTGGCAAAACTGTTACAAAAACCAATGAATACGATGGATGGTCATCTGATGGTAAATACACAAGAACCGAATTGAATAGATACACATTTAATGAGCAAATTGGCATCCGACATGATTATGAATATCACGATGATGACGGTCAATCAGGTAATTATTCTGAAATAATAGAAACAGGCAGAGGAATCCTAAACTGGCTTAAAAATAATAAATAATTAACACAAATATGAAGAAAGGGCAGTGTAATCTGCTCTTAGTTATATAGATTTATCTATGCATTAAATTACAGTTTTATGATAAGATATATACATAAATAAGGATTAGGGGTGTGTTTGTGGCTAAAGACTCTAAATATAATATTGAAAAAGAACAATCACAGCGTAATAAATACAGAGCTGTTTTAAGTGAATTACCACCGTTCGTTAATGATTTTCTAAACAATAAAGAAAAGAAAAACGTTAATACTGCATTAGCTTATGCTCAGGATCTATTGGTATTCTTTAAATATCTTCAGGAATTCAGTCCTTTGGTTAAGGATAAAAGAATCAGAGACGTTGAAATAGATATAATTGAAAAGCTATCTTATAGAGATATTAATGAATACCAGGATTTCCTCAGTATTAAACATAATGAGTTATCTGATGAATATAACAATAATATCCGTGGTATTGCCCGTAAGATGTCTGCCTTAAGAGGATTATGCAAATATTTATTGGTTCATCATGAAATTGAATCAGATCCAACTGCCGGTGCTGATGATACCAAAGTGAATTTTAATGATCATGAGATTGTTAGAATGAATGTTTCTGAAGTTAATCAGTTACTGCAGACAGTGTTAGATGGTATCGGCACAGAGCGTCAGAAAGCCTATTTAGAGCGTACTAAAAAGCGTGACTATGCAATACTCTACCTTCTATTAAACACTGGCCTACGCGTTTCAGAATGCGTTGGATTGGATGTTAAAGACATCAATTTTAATGAGAATAGCATCAAAGTGTATCGTAAAGGTAAAAAAGAAAATATTCTCTATTTCGATGATGATTTAGCAGATATTCTATTAGATTATTTACATAATGAACGTGATAATTACACAGAAACAGATAAGGAACAGGCATTCTTCCTTTCTACTAGAAAGACTCGACTTTCTACCCGTTCTGTTCAGCAACTTGTAGAAAAATATGCTGGTATCGCTGTTTCAAATAAGAATATTACCCCTCATAAGCTGCGTTCTACATATGGAACTGCCCTTTACAATCAAACTGGCGATATCCGTCTGGTTGCGGATGTTTTAGGTCATTCCAGTGTAAATACTACGGCTAAGTATTATGCGGCTGTTGAGGATGCTAATAGACGTAAGGCCGCACAAATAAAACCATACAAAACAAATAATAAATAATTATTGCTAGGTGAGCCATTTTGACTCATACTATGCATATAGATAATGTGGGTACTTAGCCCGACAAATCGGAATTTACCTATTAAGACATATAAACTCTTGACAATAAAGCTCCTATATAGTA
>JAUNCS010000019.1:0-5275 GCA_030526485.1 Erysipelotrichaceae bacterium
TTACCTCTGTTAATTTAGATTATACATCTAATTCAGCAATTAAATCATAGCCTTTAGTATCAGTAATTTTAACTTTTACAAAATCACCAGGTTTAAATTCTTCATCAGTCTTAAGGTAAACCACGCCATCAACACCATCTGGTGCTGACATAATACTTCTGCCTACATATCTCTTAAAGATTGATTCATATCTTTCAATCAGAATTTCATAGCTTTGACCAATCTTTTCCTCATTCTTTTTAAAGATAATTTCCTGTTGCTTAGACATTAGAATGTCATATCTTCTGTTGGCATCTTCTTCAGCAACCTGTGGATAATCATAAGCGGCAGTATCTTCTTCTCTTGAATAAGTAAAGGCACCAAGTGAATCAAACTTTAAGTCTTCAACCATCTTTAGAGTATTATTGAAGGCTTCTTCGGTTTCATATGGGAAACCAATGATTAAAGTAGTTCTGATAGTTGCATCAGGGAACATATCTCTAATATGATTTACTCTTTCATAAATCAGTTCCACAGAACCTCTTCTATTCATTTTCTTTAGCATCATGTCATCACCATACTGAACTGGGATATCAAAGTATGGAAGAATTCTCTTGGAATTTTTCATCACTTCTAAAAGTTCATCAGTGATTTCATCCGGATACATATAAAGAACTCTAATCCACTTGAAGTCAAGTTCATCAAGTTCTCTTAAAAGATTAGCTAAAGAAAAATTGATATCTGAGCCATAGGTTGTTGTATCCTGAGCTACAACATTTAATTCTTTTACACCAATTGATAATAATCTCTTGGCTTCATTTACTACTTCTTCCTGCGGGAAAGAGTAGTAATTACCTCTGATAATAGGAATAGCACAATATGCACAACGATTATTACAGCCATCGCCAATCTTTAGATAAGCTGAGTAGCTGTTGGTAATCATCTTGCGGTTCTTGCCATAAGAAGTATTAAATTCATGATTAAACAGCTTAGATAACTTCTGGGCCAGTAAAGGATAGTCCTTAATTGAAACAAATAAGTCTACTTCCGGGAATTCCTTTAAAAGTTCATCATAGTATCTTTGTGTTAAGCAGCCAGTTACGATTAAATACTTTAATTTATCTTCCTTTAGTTCAGCCATTTCCAGAATGGTATTAATTGACTCAGTCTTGGCTGATTCAATAAAGCCACAGGTATTAATTAAAATAGCTTCACACTTTTTAGGATCCTTTTCGATTTCAAAGAAAGGATCATCGAAAAGACCAATAATATGTTCACTATCAACTAGGTTCTTGGCACAGCCAAGTGAAATAAATCCAATTTTCATATTTACTCTTTCTAACTTACCAGCTTGGTAAGATTTCTCGCCCAGATATGGGAGTTATAGCGTTTTAAACAGAATAGAACTCTTACTAACTGTTCTATCTGACAAATCATTATTAGGATACCAATATTTTTGATTCCAATAAAGACGCAACCGAAAGCTAATGGCAATCCTATCATATACATAAAGCCGGCATCATATAAGTTTAAGATTTTAGCATCCCCACCTGCCTTAAGTGTTGAAAACATTAAATAAGTAAAGGTTCTAAGGAAGGCCTTAATCGCATAGGCATCCAGGATGAGCTTGGCGTTATTATAGGTTTCGATTTTAGTGATATTAAAGAAATTCAGATAAATATCAGATAAGCCAATAGTTGAAATAAAGAGTATCAAACCAAGGATAAATCCAACACCCAGCTGATATTTTGAATCCCTGATTGCTCCTTCAACATCCCCTTCGCCAAGTTTGGTGCCAATAATAATTGAGACTGCCGCCCCAAAGCCCCATATTGCAAAGGTAAACATATTAAAGACCTGGTTAGCGATATAGACTGCATCCATGGCTTCTACACCCAATAAGCCATAGGCCTTATTAAATAAAGACAAGCCAAAACTAAAGAAAGTCTCATTAATAATTACCGAATACATCGTGCCAAAGACTGGTAAGCAGAAATTAAGATTAAGCTTAAACATCTCCTTAGGTATAAAGAAGATAGGTCTTTCTTTATATAGCGTATAGGCATATAAAACTGTAATAAATAACTGCGCTATCAAAGTACCATAGGCGGCACCTACTACACCCAGATTAAGTCTATAAATAAAGATATAGTTTAAGACGACATTAAGCAAAGATCCCAGTACTGAGAAAATAAATGGCATCTTGGTATTATGCATGGACCTGTACATTACCGAACAGGAGAAGTTAAAGACCTGGGGTATTAGGGCCAGTATGGCAATCCTGATATAGGCTAAGGAATAAGGCAAGAGTTCACTTTCTTTTAAATAGAAATAGAGAATTCTTTCGCCAAATAAATAGACCGCTGAGAGCCAGATAAAGGCATTTATAGACATTAAGACAATTGATAAGCCAAAGGTCTTGGCCATCTTTTCTTTTTGATTGGCACCATAAAACTGCGCACCAAAGGTGGCGATGCCGGAGATTATGCCCCACATAATACCTTCATTAAGCTGAATGATATTAGTCGCATTACCAACAGCTGTCACCATACCAATACCTGCTACCATAATGGAATCAACAACTGACATGCAGGACTGTAATAATTCGGACAAGGCTAAGGGCAAAGCTACTTTAAAGAGCTTTTTATAATATTCTTTTGGTCCAATGTATTCTTTTAGTTTCACCACTCAATTATACATTTAAAAAGATAAGCTAATGCTTATCTTTTGTCTTCAGCTTTTTCACGAGCCATCAGTTTATATCTTTCGACTCTTTCTTCTCTGATCTTCTGTCTGATGAAATCACGACGCTGTTTTCTCTTGATCTCTTCAATTGCTCTTTGTTTCTTCTTCTTATAGTTAGGCTTAACCTTCTGATTCTTCTTGGTTAAAGTCTTAGCAATCTGCTTTTCGATTTCATCATTCTTCTTTACACGCTTATAAGTTGGTGACTTGATATCCTTGAAAGAATCTCCCTTGATATCCTGAGCCTTAAAGATAATGCCCTGCTTCTCAAGCGATTTAATTGCGTTGATATCTTCTTCCTTATATAAGGCATAAACAGTACCATCCTTGGTATTACGGCCAGTACGACCAGCACGATGGACATAGAATTCCAGTTCTCTAGGGAAGCCCATCGATACAACATGGCTGATACCATCAATATCAATACCTCGAGAAGCTACGTCGCTGGCTACGATATATGTATACTGTTTAGAATTTAAAGCCTTGATAGCCTTTTGTCTTTCACGGCTCTCTAATCCACCATGTAACAGTAGTGTCTTATAGCCATTATCGCTCAGATATTCATAAGTAGCATCTGCTTCCTGCTTAGAGTTAGCGAAGATTAAACACATATAAGGATTGATTAAAGATAAGACTTCAGTCAGTTTTTCCTTATAGTCCTTATGTTTACAAGGAACCAGGATATGAGCAATCTTTGGATCGCGCTTCTTATCTTCTACTCTGATAATCTTTGGATTATTCAGATACTTCTTGGTAAACTGTTCCAGCTGTTTTGGGAAAGTAGCTGAGAAACACATGATTTCCGGATTCTTCACCATATGTGAGAATACCGCATCAATATCTTCTAAGAAGCCATATTCCAGTGTCATATCTGCTTCATCAATGATAAACATCTGCACAAAGTCCACACGGATCAGATTGTTTACAAACAAGTCCTTGATACGACCAGGAGTACCAATGATAATATGTGGCTGCTTATTGTTTAATTTGTCAGAGCTTCTCTTCTTATCAGTACCACCTGATAACATTGAGATTCTAAGTTCTGGCATTACTTCACAAAGCACCTTGGCATTCTGGTAAACCTGATAAGCAAGTTCTCTGGTTGGTAAAGAAATTAATACCTGAGTTTTATCAGATAAGGGATTGATATTTTCTGCAATAGGAATCAGATAAGCATGAGTCTTACCAGTACCAGTCTTTGATAAGGCAATAACATCCTTGCGGCTATTGGCAAATTCTAAAGTCTTTTTCTGGACATTGGTAAGTTCTTTAAAGTTATTTAATTCTAGAAATTGTTCAGTAGTCTTTTTCATACTGAACTATTATAGCATGCTAAAATTGGAGTATGGAAATTTTAAGAGTTACCCCCAGTGGTTATTGTAAAGGTGTTGTAAACGCCATTAATATTGCGATTAATACCCGCAATAAATATCCTAATGAAAATGTCTATATCCTTGGAATGATTGTTCATAATTCCTATGTAACTAAACAGTTAAGCGACTTGGGCATTATTACCCTTGATGATTCAAATACTTCCAAGGAAGAACTATTAGAACAGATAAGTGAAGGAGTTGTTATCTTTACAGCTCACGGCATTTCTGATCAGATTAAACAGAAAGCCAAGGATAAGGGTTTGATTACAG
Source organism: Erysipelotrichaceae bacterium (assembly GCA_030526485.1). GTDB lineage: Bacteria > Bacillota_I > Bacilli_A > Erysipelotrichales > Erysipelotrichaceae > Colivicinus. The sequence continues at coordinate 4,368 of JAUNCS010000019.1, forward strand.
TAGATGCCAGTTGTGAAGATGTCATCAAGAATAAGGAACTTATCAAGGAATATATCGCCATGGGCTATGATGTCATTTACTTTGGTAAAGCTAAGCATCCTGAAGCTCTGGCTGTATTGTCTTTAGGTGATAAGATTCACTTCGTAACTAAAAAGGAAGATATTGATACCTTAGAAATCAATAATGAGAAGATACTGATTACCAATCAGACAACCATGTCTTATCTGGAATTGCAGTCTTTGTTTGATCTGGTAAAGGAAAAGTACCCTACTGTTTTAATTAAGAAAGAAATCTGTAATGCGACAAGCAGTCGTCAACAGGCTGTAAATAATATTGTCGATGCGGATATCTTATACGTTGTAGGTGATGTAAAGTCCAACAACACTAATAAGCTGGCCAAGATTGGTGAGACCAAGGCCAAGAAAGTCTTCCTTATTTCCAATAAGAGCGAAATAAAAAAAGAAGACCTTTTAGAAGCTAAAAAGGTCTACGTTACAGCGGGAGCAAGTACCCCACCGGTATTGATTGACGAAGTAATATCTTATTTAAGAGAATTAGCGGCGTCTTAGTTTATTGATTAAGGCCTTTGGCGAAACATTCTTTAAGCCAAAGATAGCCTGTGGCAAATGGAAGAAACAAGCCACTACATAGTAGATAACGGCCATAATAATTCCCATTACACCCATTAGGACAATGTCCATAATTCTGCTGTTAAAGCCAAAGCCGATTAAGGAATAAATTCCATAGGCTGGTAATACCATAATAATTGAAGCCAAGGCTATGAATAATAGCCTTTTTATTGTGGTCTTAAAACCCACTTTAAAGCGGGTATTCAAGATAAATAAATAAGCAATGATTACAAACAGTGATGAGATAACTGTTGAAAAACACATACCATATGATTTAAA